>NZ_JAXARY010000032.1:0-51680 GCF_033949435.1 Methylomonas defluvii
ATGGGACATTGAAAACCTCAAATGATCTACCTTGTGAATGCAGGCTGCCGGAATCCGGGCCGAAGAGACTGTCCGATCGTTGATCGAGGGTGGGTCACTGCTGCAGGGGTCTACGTCTCGGCCAAGGTCCGATACGGCATCCAGTGACCCAAACCTGAGGTGCCCCTCAGGCATGTTTTTCGAGATTTTATTATCTCCTGAAAAACACGGGTGGATAATACAAGGCCCGATGGCAGGCTTAAATAAGTTGTGCATTCTCCGTTTCGCGCTCTAGCGCCTTAACTATCGTCGCCATTAGCACATCCGACTTCGCCGGCTTGCGCAACAACTGAGTACCGGCCGGCCAGTGGGCTTTGTCCTCTTCGCCGATGCCTTCCGCCGACAGCACCAAGATCGGCACCGGACCGCAATCGGCGTGGACGGCGGCGATGATGTCGTGGGCGGTTTCGGTGTCGCCCAGGTAAAAATCGGTAATCAGTAAGTCCGGCACTTGTAGAGTGTCGGCCAGGGCCAGTCGGGTTTCGACAAGCGAAGTCGCGGTTTGTACGTCGCAGCCCCAGGCTTGTAGTTGGCAGCTCAGAGCTTCGAGTGTTTCGGCGTCATCGTCCACAACCAGCATTAGACGGCCGGCAAAGTCGCCGATAGGCGCCGGTGATTCGAAATTGGTCAAACTGAGTTGAGCGATGGGTACGCTCAGTTTAAAGTCGCAGCCGCGTCCCGGTTTGGAATGCAATGCCAGTTCGTGATCGGGTAGATGTTGGACGGCGGTGGATACATAAGCCAGACCAATTCCCAAACCATGCGCGCTGGGGTCGTTATTGCGGCGCTGGCCGCGGACGAATTCCTTGAAGATGTCGCCGCGTATGTCCGTCGAGATACCGGGGCCACTATCGCGCACATGGATTTGCAAGCAGTCCGGGCCGATTTTGACGGCCGTCAGTATGATCCAGCCGCTATTGGTGTATTTGATCGCGTTATCCAGCAGGTTGCCGATGATTTGGCTTAAAATGCTGGCGTCGCTGTGGACGTTATAAGGTGGGCTTCGACGGAGATGCACGATCAAATTCAGGCCGCGTTTGGCGGCTTGTGGGGCAAACTGATTTTCTAATGCGGCCAGCAACAAATTGATGTCGACGGTAGTCAGCAACGGACGTTGCGTGCCGTTTTCCAGGTTGCCAATGTCCAAAATATGGTTGACGGCGCGGTTCAGTTCATCAATCGCAAAGCCCATACGCCCGGCGATATGTTGCAATGATTGAGTGGCAGGTTCCATACAGGCTGCCTCCATGACGGAGGAATAGCAACTCAGGGCCTGCAGTGGTTGCCGCAAATTGTGGCTGAGCTGCCGCAAGAAGCGGCTCTTACGCTCGGCGACCAGTTCCACTTTGCGCTTTTCACTGAAGGATTTGCGGGCGTAAGCTTCCAGTTGGCAGCGGGTGCAGACGCCGAAGATATTGACGATGCAAAGATTAAGGACAGACGGGATCAAGTCAATCACGGTCAGCCCAAGCCAATAGCCGGCCAGCGGCATAGCCAGCGCAGTACTCCAGCCAAAACTTATTGTCGCCCGCAACGACATGAACATTTGCCCGTAACTGAAAAAATACATGGGCAATAGGGCCGGCCAGGTTTCGGCGTAGTAGCGGGGATTACCGTCGTATAGCAAGATGGCGATTAAATTGGCTGCGGACAGTCCGGCGCTGAGTTTGGCGATGGTGTTGATTTTTGCCGCTGCTTCTACGCAGACATTTAGGTATCTGAATAAGCCCAAAAGTACCAGGACTATGGGAAGTCTTAAGATGGCTTCTGCGGTTGAGGTATTACCTGTATGCAGATCCAGCAGGATATAGACCAGGAATGCGACGGCTCCCAAGCCTAACGCCCATTTGAGGGGGCTTAGTAATACTAGGTAACGTTCTTCCCAAAACTGCCGTTCGCTATCTTCATCGAACTGCGGGATGGCAAACAGTTTGGTGAGGCTGAGCGATAGTTTGGTATCGAGAAAAAGTCCGAGCGGACGGTGGGTGGGGGCGCGAAAAAAAGCCTTGCCGGCAAGATGTTCGATGAATGGATTTGGTACGCGCATGCCGCCGGTCTTGGTCGCAACCATCGTACTCGATGCGGCGCAAAGAGCGCATCAGTTTTTCCGATAGCCAAGTTATTGTTGTTTTTGTAGCTGGGCTTTATTTTCTCTATTCCGGTAGGCCTAAGCAAGAAAAGTTAGCTAACGCACCAACAAATTCTATTGGCCTTAAACACTTTGCCGCCAGCGTTGATAAAGTAGGCGTAAAATCAGCGCACATTGCAGCGCGGCAAAAGCTAACGCCGAGAATGCGGAATCCGCCCATAGTGGAAAGAATAACGCTGAAACGCTGGTCATGCCGACTGCGCCGAACAGGCCGGGGAGAATGCCGTACAGCAGCGCTGCGGACAGTAAACTCAGGCTAAAAGCGCGTTGCGGATTTTTGCCGTAGCAAAAAAACAGGTAAACGGCGCAATCGCGTAATACTAATAGTGCGACAGCCAGTGGGTAGGCATGCAGGGAGATGTCCAGCCAGGCAAAGCGTTGCTCTTGGAAGCTCAGAAATATCGCAAACGGCAGGCTTAGCGCAAAACTCAATGCGCTCAAGGGTAGTTCCTCACCCACTCGGCGCCAATTCGCTTGTCGCCAATAATCCAGTAAGCGTTTGATGCGCATTGGCTCGTGCCGTTCGACGATGACGCCAATGTAAGTTAAAGCGCTGCAAACGGCTAAAGCAGCCAGCGAAAAGGAATAGTGGGTATTGGGAATAAAGCCGCCCAAATAGATAATCAAAAACAGCGTAAAACCCAGCCAGGCCGAGGGCAAATTGCGCAAACTCAAGTCTTGCGCCAGCAAGCGATAATTGCCCATGACGCACCAGAATAAGGCGCAAAGCAGGCTTATTTGGTGCAAAGTCTGTGGGTTAACAGTCAGGTTATACCAGGTGTTGCTTTGAAAATGACCGGGCAAATAATTGGCCGTTTCGGTTAAATCAGTCAAAGACGGCATGAAAACGAGGAAACCCACCAATACCAAAATGAGTATCGAACCGGTTTTTAGCTGGCCGCGTTGCACTGCCAGCAAACCCAACAAAAGCCCGGCGCTTTGTACCAGTAATGCAGTGCCAATGGCGTAAAAAAACAATAAGGGTAGGGCGGCCGGATTGTCGGTAGCCAGCGCATGGACCAGTAAACAAATGCCGGCGCAGTACCAGGCCATGCTGGTACTGCCCAGCAGTTTGCCCCAGGTCATTTGCCACGGCCCGAGAGCCGACAGGCGTTGCGTATCCCAGGTGCGATCGCGGTATTCTTCAACAATGCTGTCCAGGCTTTGCCGGGTGCCCCATAGCAGCGTGATCAGCATGAATAGCGTCAAAGCGGCTTGCGCGGTGATGCTGCCCAGCCGGTAGTCATCTAGGAAATAGGTTAAGGTAAACACCGCGCCCAACACCACAGGCGCGCCTATCAGCCGGGCCGGCGAGCATTCCAAAATCAGTTGGCGTTCAAATTCGGGATTTAGATTCATGAGCTGTGGCGGATGGTTTGTAGGTAAGCGTCTTGCAGATTGCTGGCGACCGGGGCGAATTCGCAGACCGGTAAATCCAGTGCGATGAGGGCTTTCAACACTTGGTGTTGTTGAGCCGCGTCGCCGTTCAGCTGCAGTAAGGCTTGTTGTTTATCGTCGCTATTCAATACCTTAACATCAGGTAGCGATTGCAGGCGTTGCAACAGGTTTTCTACTGGATGTGCCAGCAGCAACTTGAAGGGTTTTAGCAAGGACGGCGCTTTCACCGCAACCTGTTCGACGATTTTGCCGTGACGCAGCACCAGCATATCGGTGCAATAGGCCTCCAGCTCGGCGAGGATATGCGAGGACACCAGCAGCGTCATGCCTTGGGCTTGCAGGTCTAAAAATAGCTCGGCCAGTTCATGGCGGGCTTCCGGGTCCAAGCCGGATGCCGGTTCGTCCAGCAACACCACCGGCGGTTTGTGGATGATGGCTTGGGCGATGGCTACCCGTTGACGTAAGCCGCGCGATAGCTCGGCCGGGCTGTTTTCCAATCTATCTTGAATATGCAAACGCCTGCTGACAGCTTCGATAGCGGCCGGGCAATCAGCTGCAAAAATGCCTTGGGCGCGGGCCACGTAATGCAGGCATTGCCGCACCGTCAAGCGTTGATAAAGCCCAAAAAAATCCGATAAGTAGCCGATGATGCGATGGCACTCGCGCGGTTGTTCCAATACGTCGATGCCGGCGATATTGATCGCACCGCTGACCGGTTGATCCAGCGCCGCCATGCAGCGCAGCAGCGTGGTTTTGCCGGCGCCGTTGGGACCGACCAGCGCGGTAATGCTGCCGGCGGCGATGTCGAACGACACATCGTCCAATGCGCGTAGGCCTGGGTATTCGAAAATCAGCTTATCGACGGAGATCATGTTTAGCTCTGATGAAGGCTTGGGTAAAAAATGATGCGGGTTCGATGATACCGCTTTTTGGTTTGCCGGACGCCGATTATCGGCTTAGGCTGCTTGGGTATGAATTTTGCTGCATTTCTGAGGTGAGTTTGGCTGATAAACTCCGAGTACGCCCGAAATTAAGGCCTACACCAATCCTGCTTGACCATGCGGCGGGGCGCGAAACTGTGTATTATTACTCGCAATAACGGTGCTTTATCACGCGAATGAGTAACGACTCAATCGCGATACAGATGAGTACACGCAAAGACTGGTTATTTTTAAACATCAAGTAGGAGAAATGAATGCATAACGTCACGTTGATTAAAGGTGATGGTATTGGCCCTTCGATCATGGACGCCGCCGTGGCGGTGATCAACGCTTCGGGTGCGAAAATTCATTGGCATGAGGCGGACGCCGGCATGTCGGCTTATGAAAGAACCGGCACGCCGCTGCCGGATGCGACGATGGAATCTATCGCCCAGACTCGGGTGGCGTTTAAAGGACCATTGACCACGATGGTGGGCGAGGGTTTTAGAAGCATCAACGTAGAACTGCGCAAACAATACGATCTTTATGCCAACGTGCGGCCGGCGAAAAGCTGGAAAGGCGTAAAAACCCGTTACGACGACGTCGATATTGTCATTGTGCGCGAAAATACCGAAGGCCTCTATGTCGGTTTGGAACATTATCTGACGCCGGCTAAGGACATCGCCGAAAGTTTGGCGGTGGTTACCAAGGCCGGTTCCGAACGCATTGTGGAATATGCCTTTAAGTATGCTATCGATAACAATCGTAAGAAAGTGACGGTCTGCCACAAAGCCAATATTTTGAAATACACCCAGGGCTTGTTCCTGAGAGCGGCACGGGAAGTGGCGGCCAAATATCCCGATATCGAGTTCGACGAAAAAATCGTCGATGCCGCCTGCATGCACATGGTGATGAAGCCGGAACAATTTGACGTGGTGGTCACCACCAATATGTTTGGCGATATTTTGTCGGATTTGACTGCCGGTTTGGTAGGTGGCTTGGGCTTGATCCCTGGTGCGAACATAGGTGCCGATGCAGCGCTATTCGAAGCGGTACACGGCAGTGCGCCGGACATCGTCGGCAAAAATATCGCCAACCCTACGGCGGTGATGATGGGGGGCGTGATGATGCTGAACCATTTGGGCGAACACGAAGCGGCTACCCGAATGCTGAACGCGATTGAAAAAGTCGTGAACGGCGGTGTCTATGTCACCCCGGATTTGAACCCAGACACCAAATACGGCACCCAGGAAATGGGTCAAGCCATCGTCGATGCGATGGAGTGATTAACCTGCGGCGGAGGCGGTTATGAGTGCGCAACCTAAATTCGACAAGTCTTGGATGTCCGTCGAAGATTATCTGGCAGCGGAATTGCTCAGCGACATAAAGCATGAGTATGACGCCGGCGAACTGGTGGCCATGTCGGGTGCCAGCAAGAATCATGAGCGCATCAAGATGAGTTTGGCTCGACTGTTGGGTAATCATTTACAAGGCAAGCCTTGTGAACCCTTCAGTTCCGATGTCAAAGTCAAGATCGACCAGTATCTGTTCTACCCTGATGCGATGGTGGTTTGCGAAGATACCTCGACCCACGACTATTATGCCGAAGCGCCAGTCTTGATCGTCGAAGTGCTGTCTAAATCCACCCGCCGCCGCGACGAAACCATCAAGCGCCGCTTGTACCAAACCATCCCCAGCTTGCTGGAATATGTGCTGATCGAACAGGACATCGTCGATGTTGAAGTCTGCCGGCGTAGCGAAGGCTGGGTGTCCAATCATTACTTTCTCGGCGATCAAGCCCGCTTCGAATCGGTGGATTTAACGCTGGACGTTGCCGAGATTTATCAGCGGGTTGATAACGACGACATGCGCACTTTTATCGCCGAACAGGCCGCCGCAGACCAAGCGTCCCAAGTCCAATAATTTTTACCGGAAATCATCATGCTAGAACAATACCGAAAACATGTCGCCGAACGCGCTGCCGAAGGCATCGTTCCCAAACCACTGGACGCCGAACAAGTCGCCGCGCTGGTTGAATTATTGAAACAGCCGCCTGCCGGCGAAGAAGCGTTTCTGCTGGATTTGCTGGAAAACCGCATTCCAGCCGGCGTCGACGAAGCCGCTTATGTCAAAGCCGGGTTTCTGACGGCGGTCGCCAAGGGCGAGGCGACTTCACCGCTGCTGACGCCGGAAAAAGCCACCGAATTGCTCGGCACGATGCTGGGTGGTTACAACGTCGCGCCGTTGATCGAATTGCTGGAAAGCGCCTCATTGGCGCCGATTGCCGCGAGAGCGCTGTCGCAAATTCTGCTGATATTCGACGCCTTTCACGATGTGCAGGAAAAAGCCCAAGCAGGCAACGCTTACGCCAAACAGGTACTGCAATCCTGGGCTGATGCCGAATGGTTTACCGCCAAGCCGGAAGTGCCGGAAAAACTGACGGTCACTGTTTTCAAAGTTACCGGCGAAACCAATACCGACGATCTGTCGCCGGCGCCGGACGCCTGGTCCAGGCCGGACATCCCGTTGCACGCCAAGGCCATGCTGAAGATGCCGCGCGACGGCATCACCAATGCAGAGCAACAAATTACCGAACTGAAAGCCAAAGGCTTTCCGGTGGCCTACGTCGGCGACGTGGTCGGCACCGGCTCCTCGCGAAAATCCGCGACCAACTCGGTGTTGTGGTTCATGGGCGACGACATTCCGTTTATCCCCAATAAACGCGGCGGCGGCGTCTGTATTGGCGGCAAGATCGCGCCTATCTTCTTCAACACCATGGAAGATTCCGGCGCGCTGCCTATCGAGTGTGACGTCACCGGCATGGCGATGGGCGACGTGATCGATATTTATCCTTATCAAGGTGTCGTCAAACGGCATGATACGGACGAAGTCGTCTGCAAGTTTGCTTTGAAAACCGAAGTGATCTTCGACGAAGTCCGCGCCGGTGGCCGGATTCCGTTGATTATTGGCCGCGGCTTGACCGACCGTGCCCGCCAATTCTTGGGCTTGCCTGCTTCTACGGTGTTTCGCCGCTTGGGCGAAGCCGCCGATACCGGCAAAGGTTTTACCCTGGCGCAAAAAATCGTCGGCAAGGCTTGCGGCGTGGCCGGCGTGCGGCCTGGCAGCTATTGCGAACCGAAAATGACCACCGTAGGTTCGCAAGACACCACCGGGCCGATGACCCGCGACGAACTTAAAGATCTGGCTTGCTTAGGCTTCTCTGCGGATTTGGTGATGCAATCGTTTTGTCATACTGCCGCTTATCCCAAGCCGGTGGATGTGCAAATGCAGCATACCTTACCAGACTTCATCATGACCCGCGGCGGGGTCTCATTGCGTCCCGGCGACGGCGTGATTCACTCCTGGTTGAACCGGATGTTGTTGCCGGATACCGTCGGCACCGGCGGCGACTCACATACCCGTTTCCCTATCGGTATTTCCTTCCCGGCCGGTTCCGGCCTGGTGGCCTTCGCTGCGGCGACCGGCGTGATGCCCCTGGATATGCCGGAATCGGTATTGGTGCGCTTCAAGGGCCAGATGCAACCTGGCATTACCTTGCGCGATTTAGTCAACGCGATTCCTTATGCGGCATTGAAAAGCGGCTCATTGACCGTGGCCAAACAAGGCAAGAAGAACGTGTTTTCCGGGCGGATTTTGGAAATCGAAGGTTTGCCGGATTTGAAAGTCGAGCAAGCGTTCGAATTATCCGACGCCTCGGCCGAGCGATCCGCAGGCGGCTGCACGATCAAGCTCAACGAGGCGCCGATTCGCGAGTATTTGAACTCCAACATCACCTTGCTGAAATGGATGATCGCCGAAGGTTACGGCGATGCCCGAACCATCCAACGCCGTATCAAAGCGATGCAGGATTGGTTGGCGAATCCAGTATTGATGGAAGCGGATAAAGACGCGGAATATGCGGAAATCATTGAAATTGACCTAAATGAAATCACCGAGCCATTGCTAGCTTGCCCGAACGACCCGGATGACATCAAACCGCTGTCGGAAGTGGCGGGCACCAAGATCGACGAGGTGTTCATCGGTTCCTGCATGACCAACATCGGCCACTTCCGCGCCGCCGGGAAGTTGCTGGAAAAAGCCGGGGCCTTACCCACACGCTTGTGGGTAGCACCGCCGACCAAAATGGATCAAAACCAGTTAGTGGAAGAAGGCTATTACGGCACCTTCGGCAAGGTCGGAGCGCGCACCGAAATGCCGGGCTGCTCCTTGTGTATGGGCAATCAGGCGAGGGTGGCGGAAGGTTCGACCGTGGTATCGACATCGACCCGCAACTTCCCCAACCGTTTGGGCAATGGTGCGAACGTCTATCTGTCCTCAGCGGAATTGGCAGCGGTATGCTCGCTATTGGGCAAGATTCCGACGGTTGCCGAGTATATGCAATATGCCGCCAGCATCGAACAAACCAGCGCGGATACCTATCGTTATCTTAACTTCGATCAAATTGATAGTTATCAGGATAAGGCCAAGGAAGTCGCTTAGCCCGGCGGATTTTAGGCATCGTGCCGTAGCAGGCGCGGTAACCCGGTTTTAGTTGGGCTACCGCGCCGCACCCAGTGGGAAAATATTTACGTCTTCCACTTGGAAGTGGTAAGCAATGAAATAAAATTACAGGCTATCAATAATCTCCAGGCAGCGCTGAAAAGCACTACGGACGATGAAAAAGGTCATTGCAAGCGGGTAGGATAGATAGTGCTCAGGTAGTGCCAGACAAATGAGCACCAATACCGCAACGGCGCAGGAATCGAAGCGGGCCAAATATTTTTGCATATAGCGCAAGGATTCTTGGGATTCCCAATCAAACTGCGGACTTTTGTTGATTAAACCCAGTAGCATCCAACTGCTAAGCAAAGCAAAATAAACTGGAAACACGCTGAATTGCGGCGAGCCGTCGCTGAATTGCGGGCTCCAGTAACCGTACCAAGTCCATAAGCCTGCGGAGGCAAAACCATCGTGCCATATTTTGCTGGGTACTAATTTCAAACAACCACTCAATAGAAAAAGCACCGCAAGGCACGCTCCCGCACCCCATACGGCTTTTATATTCAGTAAGGGTAAAAATGCATTTTGGGTTAAGGTTAGGGGAGTTAAGATTAGACAGCAGACGATGAAAATAGGCATGGTAGTAACAATGGCTTTTTTAAGTTTTACAAAGTCTGCCATAAGCTCGACGGATTTGAGCAATCGATATAAGCGGCTTACCTGGCTCGAAATTTCCTGAGCTTCTGATGCGGGCTCAAACTGGAGTCACGATATTTGCAAGCGCCTGTCCTTACGTTGCGACCTTTTTGATTGTGACTTGCTTTTGCACCGAGCGTCAATCACACAATAATTGGGTTATTTCAGTTATTGCCTATTCTCGCTTGCTATCCCTGGCTAAAGATTCACTCAATTTTCAATTGATTAAATGCATCTGCAAAGCGGAACGGAGTTGGGTAATCCTTTGTTCGGCCTGGTCGCCTGCATACGGCAGGCTGGCGAACTTTCCCCATACCGGTGCCGGCCAGGCTTTATCGGTTTGATAGCGCACCACATGGTGCAGATGCAATTGCGGGACGAGATTGCCAATTGCGGCAATATTGAGTTTGTCGGGGCGATAAATACTCGCCAGTGCCTCGGCAAGCAGGCAGGACTCGCTTTGCAGAGCCTGTCTATCCGCCTGTCCAAGCTGATAAATTTCTCTGATATTGTGGCGCCTGGGCACCAGGATGAACCAAGGGTATTGGCTGTCGTTCATCATTAACAATTCCGTTAGCGCAAAGCTCCCTACGTTAAAACAATCTTGCGCTAGTTGTTGATGAAGTACGAAATCGGGCATGGTGCTCTCAAATGAAGAATAAAATATTTAGCTGACTGATGCTGTAAAGGCCGATACGCCAATATCATCAGGGACGATGCAACAGCTGCTCGCACAATGCCGGTAACGGCGGTGGCGGCAACGGCACGCTTTTCGACGGCGCTTTGGCTTCCGCGGAAAACCACCAGGCCAAGCTGGCGTCGCAACCGTCGCCGGCGGGCAGCGGCTCTTGCGAGTCGCAATGCGGACTATGCGGGGGGCATTTCAAGCGCACATGAAAATGATCGTCGTGTTTCCACCATGGGCGAATCTTCCTCAACCACTCGCCGGCTCCGGGACTTTTAGTGGCGCACAGTTCTTGTTTGATGCTGGGGTTCACAAAAATCCTGTCGACCTCGGGTTGGCGTGCGGCGGCTTCCAGTACCTTTGCCAGGTCCGGCGACCAATGCTGGTAATCCATAGTATCGTTTTGCATGTTCACGACCGAAGGCGCGCTCCAAGTTTCGCGTTCGTTGGCCGTCAATTGCCGGTTACTGGCTGGTTCGGATAACAAAAACCATATATCCACATCCAAGCCTGACTGATGGCTGCGATGTCCGCTTAAAGTGGGGCCGCCGCGTGGTTGGCCTAAATCGCCGATCAACAACGAGCCCAATTTATGCTCGGCGCTGAACTGGCCTAGATGCTGGATAAAACCGATTAAGTTAGGATGCCCATAATAGCGGTGGCGCGATAAGCGCATCACTTGATAACCTTGGCCGTCCAGGGGCAGGGTGGCCGCGCCGCTGATGCACCCGCTGGTATAGGTGCCGATGCTTTCGCTGGGTTCCTGGGTCGGTGTGGTGATTTTGGCCCAGTCTTGAGCGGTCGAGCCTGCGGTAGCGATGGTGTTAACGCTCAACGCGGCAACGCTTACTAAAATGGATGAAATGCTAGCTAGGCGCATGGTCAATTGGCAAGGAAATGGAATAACGGGCCGCGATTATACCGTTGGCTTGCCGATAGCGGCTATCGCATCGGTCACTCGCCGCCCCAAACTCATGCTGGGGATTTCCAGCCAATGATAAAACAACAAAGAAACCCCTTGCACGCAGCCGATAGTGATAAGCCAGCCGCCAAACCAAAGTGCCAGCCGGTTTTCGGTAAACCCTTCCAAAAATTTTAAAACCAGCGGCGTTAGACAAATCAGAATCGCCATGTGGCTGAGATAGGCGCTGTAAGACACTTTGCCGATTTGCCGTAACATCGGTTGCGATAGCACCTGCTGCGCATCTTTAGAACCTAGCACGAACATCAAAATCAAACCGGCTCCCAAACCGGAACCCAGCCAGACTGCGGTATCCCCAAATATGTCGGACGGCACAAAAGTGCCGCAGGTATAAAACGCTAAGCCGGTCAATAGCAACAAACGCCGTTGCCAGCGTCGGCCGGACAGGTAATGGGTCAGATCGGTGTAGTGTCTGGCAATGGTCATGCCCAATAGAAAATGCAGCAAGAAAATCGACACACCCAATAGGCTGGTCGCCAGCAAGCCAAAAAATACCAGCCAAGAACTGCCGCGTCCCGCCAGCAATAAGCCTACCGGCAGCAGCAAAGACAAGACCAATTCGATACTTAAAGTCCAAGCTTGCGGCAGTAGTACGATCAAGGCGGGCAATTTCAATAAAAAACTCTCACGCAGCATGTCGGCGGGCGTTAACGGAAATTTATGCCACATGCCGGTTATCCAGTCAGTTGCCGGCAGACTGGTCTTCAGTATCGCGCTGTCGAAGGTGTTCACAAACAGGCCGGCGCTGATCAGTAAAACCAACAAGTACGGCAACCAGATCCGAAACATCCGATTAATCAAAAAACGCGCCAAATGAAATTCGCTCAGATCGGGCATGTGTCCGGCGCGAAAATAGCGTAAAGACAGCACCACGCCACTGAGCACGAAAAACATCGATACTGCCGCCGAGCCGTCCCACCAAATGTGTAGCGGCGAGAAATCCAATAGTTGCTGGCAAAGTGGCGTTTCGCAGGGTAGGCCATAGGCGATGACGAAATGTTCGCTGATAACGGCCAAGGCCGCCAGGCCGCGAATGGTGTCCAGGTAACTGATATGTGTTTTAGGTGCCACAGGCGAATCTTATTTTGGAGTAGTCAGTGTCGGCTGGCATAGGTATAGCAGGCTTTGGCGATTCGGCTATCGAGCGCTGTTATATTTGCTGGGTTACGAAAGCAGACGCTGTTCAGATGCTGATCATCCGTCTTCAGACGTCATCCCCCGTCGGCAGGGATGAGGAAATGCCGTCAGAAAAACCAAGCAAAACCGCTGCTCAAGGCTTTAAACTAATTCCATTGCGATTTGCGCACGTTGAAATTGCGGCCCTTGATTTTGCCGGCCCGCAAGCAGGTCAAAGCCTTATCCGCACTGCCGCGTTTCACCGCTACATAGGCGTGTTTATCGAAGATGTCGATTTTGCCCACTTCGCCGCCGGCTATGCCGTTAGCGCCGGTGAGTGCGCCCAAAATATCGCCCGGCCGCATCTTGTCCTTGCGGCCGCCGTCTATCCATAGCGTGACCATCGGCGGCTCGAAGCGGTGTTCGCTGCTCAGTTTAAACGGTGCAATTTCGTCCCATTTCACGGAACCTGCCATATAGTCTTCGATGGCTTTAACCCGGTTTAACTCGGCTTCGCTGACCAAACTCAGCGCCAGGCCTTTCGCACCGGCACGGCCGGTACGGCCAATTCGGTGCACGTACACTTCCGGGTCCCAAGGCAATTCATAATTGATCACCGCTTGCATATCTTTGATGTCCAGGCCCCGCGCGGCAACATCGGTGGCGACCAGAATCGAACAGCTTTTATTGGCAAAACGCACCAACACTTGATCGCGGTCTTTTTGTTCCAAATCGCCATGCAAGGCCTGCACGGAAAAGCCGCAATTGGTCAATGTATCTGCCACGTCCTGGCATTCGCGCTTGGTATTGCAAAACACCACCGTCGATTCCGGGCGATGATAAGCCAGCAAATAACCGAGCGCATTCAGGCGTTTGGCTTTGTCTAGCTGATGAAAACGTTGTTCGATAGGGTTGTCCAGATGGCTGGTTTCGACGCTGACCGAGATCGGTTTGAATTGAAATTTCTGGCTCAAGGCGCGAATCGGCTCGGCGTAAGTCGCGGAGAATAGCAGCGTTTGCCGATGTGTCGGCGCGTAGGCAATTACGTCGGAGATGATGTCCGCAAAGCCCATGTCCAGCATGCGGTCGGCCTCGTCCAGCACCAATACTTTTAAATGATCCAGGCGCAAGCTGGCTTTTTGCAGATGTTCCTGCAATCGGCCCGGAGTACCCACCACCACATGCACGCCGTGTTCCAGCGAACTGCGCTGCGGCGCGAACGGTGTGCCGCCGCACAAGGCCAGCACTTTAATATTTTGCGTGAAGCGGGCTAATTGGCGGATTTCTTTGCAGACCTGATCGGCCAATTCGCGGGTAGGGCAAATCACCATGGCTTGCACTTTAAAGCTGCTCAAATCCAGCCGCGACAACAAGCCAATGCCAAACGCCGCCGTCTTGCCGCTGCCGGTCTTAGCTTGGGCGATCACATCCTTGCCTTCCAGAATATGCGGCAGACTTTCGGCTTGGATGGGTGTCAGGTGGGTGTAACCCAGCGATTCGATGTTTTCCAGCAGGGCGGGTTTTAATGGCAGGGACGAAAATTCGGGTGTATTCACAAAGGCTCTAATCGATATGATGCGGCGCGCTTGCCGACATGCGGGAGGCCATGATACCAGAGTTGCAGATTGGGTCCTTGCCGAATCAACGGGCTGCCAGCTTGCCATTCGCGGTCGATTTTTCACTTATCGGCCGATAAACAAAATTGTCCGCCGTTCAAACATTAAAAATATCGATCATTCGCTTGAAGCCGGAGGCAGACAAGCGCAATTAAAGCTTGGCTCCAAACGACGACCAAAAACACGATTGAGTTGGTGTCGCAAATGTGGGGGAGGCGAAGGTTGTTTGACTTGGAGATGAGAACCGTTCAACACCCGGTCACTCGAGCGGGAATTTCGAGAGGCGCTGGCGAAACAAATGACCGGTTTTTGTTGAACATTACATTGGCGTTTGGTGCATGTTTTAGCACAATCCCTTGACCTCATTTTTTGATACAGTAGATCATCAAGTGACGCCTGGAAAACCCTATGAGAACCACTGTAACCATAGACGATGCGTTGTACCAAAAGGCCCTGGAAATGGCTGATCCAGGTATGGATAAGACCGAAATCTTCCGGGAGGCAATGAAAACCTTCGTGCGGATTCAGGCCGCCAAACGCTTGGCTGCCTTGGGCGGAACCCTACCGGAGATGGCCGATATTCCCCGAGATCGCCGACAAACCGAACCGTCTGCATGATATTGGTCGACACCTCGGTTTGGGTTGACCATTTCAAAAATCGTAACGAAGACTTGGTTCGCTTGCTTGTTTCCGATTCGGCGTTGATACACCCTCTGATTATTGCCGAATTGGCCTGCGGTACGCCGCCCGCGCCGAGAACCCAAACCCTGAACAACCTGCGTCAGCTAAGGCTCTGCAATCAAGCCGGTTTGCAGGAAGTGGAAGAATTTATCGAACGAGAATTGCTGTATGGTTTTAGTTGCGGGTTAATAGACCCTACGACGCTAATATTCTAAATTATTTTTCAACAATTTTTATTATTTCTTCAGTCTTTTTGTCAATTTTATTATTAACCAAAAACCCATACACGCTATCTTTGTAATGATCGGAAATAGAGTAATAGGTTTCATCTGCTTTTTCATTGAAAATCACAATAATACCTCTTTTTATTAGCTCATTAAAAAATGCCGAATTTAATCCCGTCCTATCAGAAAACTTAACAAAAGCCTTCTTTTGGTCTGTAAATTTATTTCTTCGAAAAAAGCTTCCGAAGAACTTTCTTAACTCCTTTTCCAAAACTTCTCGATTGTTTTCAAGTTTTTGCTTAACGACATCAATAATATTCTCTAAATCACCAAGTCTGCATGATTCGAACATGTCAGCTTTAAAACTCTCCGATATTGAATTGCCGTTTATCCCCTCAAAATAACAATTAACAAACCGAGCCCCCTCAAATTTAGATGATGTAAAACCATTGTATCCAACGAATCTTGAACCCACCACTCTCATTCCTGAAAAATCTATAGTTTTAGCATTCCCGTAAATCGCTAAATGCTTGATTTCGCCATTTGCCGAAAACAGCCTTTTTATAACATCCGAAAACTCCTCCTTCGATGTAGAAACACCATTTATAAAGGATAATACTTCAACAAAAAAACTTATGGCTTTAAATTTAATGTCTCGCTTTGAGAATACATCTTCTAATGAAATACCCCTTCTTATGTCTTTTAAAATTTTTTGTGCGCATTCTATAAATTCTTCGCTTCGCGAATTAAAATACTTTATTACTTCTTTAAATGCACCACCATGTCCAAATGCATATTTAGACGCTAACAACACAAAATCATCATCACTACGCTTCTTTGTAATAGAGTTAATAATACTCAACCCTCTAAAGTAATCAGATATGAAATCGTATTTGAAACGACAGTACTCCTTATCAAGTTCAATAAGTGGGTTTTTCAAAAGCTTACCAGTAAGGTTTTCAGCATTTTCGCTATAATAAGCTGAAACGAGCTCCTCCAGAACAGCTCTCGGAAATATTTCCGTATATGAAGCAGCTATCTCGAGAAACAAGTCTAATACTTCGCTTATTTTTATCTCAATAGACTGTCTAACAGATTCTCTTCTTAAAATGGAGTAAACCAAATAATCAGTAATATCCTCATTGCTTTTGTAATCCTTTCCATCAAACGACAAATCCAATCTAATATCATCATTTTCACTTGCATCTTCTACAATTGATGACAACAAGTCAACAATGAAAGGCATAATTCGTTCATCTTTATCTTTAATAATTAAGGGCTCTATGTTTGAAAGAACCTTTCGAATCATTTTCTCTGAATTATCATATTTACCGAATCTTTTTTTCAGATATTTATCACAAGCCTTATTATCAAATCCTAGTAAATTATATTTATCTATGTTTTCATATTTGGCTGTAATAGCCTCATTAAATACATCATTCCTTGATGTCACAATAATCTTGCTAGAAGCCAATTCATTGTTTAAATCATCAATTGATTGCAGAAACAAATCAAGATTAAACATTTCAGGAAAAATAGAAATAAATTCATCTATTCCATCAATAATCAAAACAAGCTTACCTGTTAAAAGTGCGACTTCAAAAGTCACCTTGTCAAAAATAAACCCTCCATCTCCTTGCCGTTCGCATATTCTTGCATATGTCTCATACAAATCATAAACAGATTCAATCTTAGTATTTTCAGATAAAACTCCAAATCCTTCTGACTTTAATTCTTCAGATTGCATCAATACCGAAACTGCATTACCAGAACCTTGATAATGCCCTGCAATATGTTGACACAAAGTTGTTTTGCCTGTCCCTCCTGGCGCAACAATAATTTTTGCTGCAGATTGTTGAGGTAAATTAAGTTGTTTAATGATGTACTCAAAAGCTGGACCAAGCTCTTGCTCATCATTTTTATCAACTAAAGGCTGATCAATAAAAAATGGATTCTTATATGTGCCCTTGTTGTTTTTCGCATCATCATCGATGCAAAAATCCCATATATACTCAGAATAAGTTAACTCTGTTAGCTCCAAGTCTATTCCATTTTCTAACAACATCCGTCTTAAATATCCTTTCTCGCTTCTATTCTCCCTTAGAACAGTTAACGTCTTAATTTTTATTTTATCTCTTTTAACTAGCTCGCAAAATCTTTTGATCGTAGAACTTAAGGTTATGTTTTCAAATAAAAACAGATAGTAATCAATAGAGGGAGATCTTGTTTCCCAAAGCTCGAATTTAATCCTGTTTTTGGATGAAAAATCAGTGGTTTCACTCTTATCAAATACTAACTTTCTTTTTTTGTGATTGATTTTTAAAAAGTCTTCTATACGTGTTAGATTTTTTATCGGAGGCAATTGATGTATAGAGTGCTTTTTTGTAGGACGCCTTTCCTTTGCATCATCAATAATATGCTTTAATAAATCATGAAAGGACTTTTCAAAATTATCATCACTGCGAAAATCTATAAAGAATTTCTCTTTAAGGTAGTTTGGTAGAATTTCTCCTTCTCTCAATAACGGAATTATCTTACTCTTTCCAAGAGAAGAACTCTCTTCCCAATGTCTCGATACTGACATTTTTGTCTCGATTCCAACCCCACCTAATCGCCCATTAGCTTTCTCAACATATGCTGTAGTGACAATTACCAAAACAATATCCGTTTGAAAGACTCCTTGTTCCATGAAGAGATTTTTATCTTCGAATGAATCCAAATCGTATTGATCAAATGCTATATGAAATTCATTAAATTCTTCTAATCGATCGGCGATATTTTTAGTCCACCCCTTATGCTCTTCGGAATCCCAACTGTAGCTTATAAAAAGATTATGTTTTTCCATTCTGGTTACTATGTATTTTGTTTTAGTAAAGTC
Source organism: Methylomonas defluvii (assembly GCF_033949435.1). Lineage (NCBI taxonomy): Bacteria > Pseudomonadati > Pseudomonadota > Gammaproteobacteria > Methylococcales > Methylococcaceae > Methylomonas > Methylomonas defluvii. The sequence goes on from NZ_JAXARY010000032.1 coordinate 17,885, forward strand.
TTTAATTTTCCAATCAACCCTTAAGCTGTCAATTGCCCGAACATTTGCTATTGGGACACCCCGCGCAATTTGGCCAGTTGGGTGGTGGATAGGCGTTTCTCGTCACTCATCTCTGTAGTTCTCTAGTTAGATCGGACCAAGTTTAGACCATGTCCGAAGCCGCTCTTAGGTGGCATTGACGGGGCAGTTGACCTTGGCGGCCTGTAAATCGATAAATTGCTCGGTGTGCGAACAGGAAAACGCTGCGTTTTTTCGGTAATGCGAGCAGCCCCAAAATTGGCCATGCGGTCCTTTGCGCAGCACCATGGCGCCTTGGCAATGTGGGCAGATCGGTTCGACGAAGTCGCAACGGCGATTTTCACAAACGAGAAAGCGGCCTTGAGTTTTCAAGCCGCCGCCACACCATTGACAAGCCCGTTGCGTGTGATTGCACAATGGATATTGGTTGCAGCCGAAAAAGCTGCCGTACTGGCTATCTCTGGGTACCATCCAGCCGGTTTTGCAGGCTGGACAGGGAATATAGGCAATCTGCTCTTGAAAACCTGGTCCGGTAAATTCGTCGACCGTAACGGCGTAGTCGCCGTCGATTAATTCCCTGACAAACGGCGACGGGTTAAGGCCGTTGGTGACCAAATACACGTGATGCCGCGCTCGCGTCAGTGCCACGTAGAACAGGCGACGCTCTTCGGCGTGTGCAAAGGCCTCGGCCTGAGGCAGCAATAGCTCTAGCAAGGGATGGGTAGCCTTTTCCGACGGAAAACCGTGTTCGCCTTTTTCCAAGCCGAACACCACCACGTAATCGGCTTCTTTACCCTTGGAGGCATGTACCGTCATAAATTGCAGTGACAGCTGCGGATAGCGCCGCTTTAAAGCGGCGACATCGGGCCGTTTGAAGTTGAAGCGCGCTAACAGCAAAACACTCGCGGATGGCTTGGCCTTACCGGCGATAGCGTCGAGTGCCGCCTGTATGCCGAATAAATCCTGATCGGTTTTGATTAGCGACACGGCGGCCTGCTCGACAAGTCGCAGGCTACGGATCTGTTTGTTGATCTGGCTGGGGTTTTGGATGACGAAGCGCGACGCCACTTCACCAATTTTGTTATTGAAGCGAAAGGTTTGATCCAGCACACTGGTTGCCGTGTCGCCAAAGTGGCTTTGAAAGTCTTTGGTCAGTGCAACGTCGCTGCCGGTAAAACGGTAGATGGATTGCCAATCATCACCCACGCTGAACAGGCTGGCTTCCGGTTGCTGGGACATCAAGGCTTTCAGTAAGCGCGCCCGGCTGGCCGAAATATCCTGAAACTCGTCCACCAATAAGTATTGGTACCGAGACTTAAAGCGTCCGGATTCGACGTATTCAATGGCTCTGCCAATCATATCGTCAAAGTCGATGGTGGCGTTGTCGCGCAACTGTTGCTGGTAGGCTTGGTAGATCGGTTCAAATAAATGCGCGGCGGCGCGCATGCGTTCCTGGTCTTCATGCTTGTCGGCTTTTTCGACCAGCTGTTTGATACTGAGGTAAGCGGCTTTGAACAAGCTGAGGATTTGCGCCATCAGTTTGCTGAATTCCGATACCTGGCCTAGCTGATTGAGTTGGTTCAATAATTCATTTTGCGGCAAAGGTTGGAACTGAACACCAGCAGCCCGTAATTTTTCGCTGAGTACCTCGGTCAATCGTCCTTGTTGTTTCAGGTAGCTATAAGTTTCGATCAACGGGGTTTGATATTTTTCATGCAATGCCCGTTTCCAGGTCATACCGGCCAAGTAGTTTTCTTGATCGATAAAGGGCGGTGTTTGATTGTGTTCGTTAACGGCAAAGTGCTCGATATAAATGCCGTAAGCCGGCAGGAAGAAATCCGGTTGGTAGACGCGGTAATCCGGGCCCGAGGTGTTGACCTGATAATTGGCTTCGTATTGATAGGCAATGCCTTGTCGATACAAGAAATTGGCAATCTCGCATTCCTCGTAGCTTTTAACGAGCTCGCCCTGTAGCGTACGAATATCGTTTTCAAGGATGTACGCATTGTAGGCGCCCAAGCTCTTGAAATTGAATTGGCTTTTATAGGGATAGGCAAAGCGCAAAAAATAGGTCAGCAGCCGCGAGCGATAACGTTCATCCTCCAGCAAGCTTTGAATGTGGCTATCGACAAACGCGGCGCGCAAGGTATCGTCTTCGGCCATTTTGTCGATGGCCGGCCTGGTACCTTCAACCTGGCTAATGATGTCTAAACCCAGGCCATGAAAGGTTTTAACCGTCAGGTTTTGAATCCCCAGTTTGGACTGGATGCGCTCTTCCATTTCTTGCGCCGCTTTGCGGGCGTAAGCCAGCATCAATATCTGTTCCGGTTTTGCCAGGCCGGCGTTGATCAGGTAACCCGCGCGGCCGATCATGGTGCTGGTCTTGCCGGTACCCGCGCCGGCCAGCACCAAGTTATGCTGCTCGTCGATGATGCAAGCCTTTCGTTGCGCTTCGGTCAGCGGATTGGTTTCGACCTGATCAAAGAAGTCTTTGAATTGCTGAGCCTGTCGAGCGATAAAGGTTTGATTGAGCTTAGCAACCTGCTGGTGTGCGTCGTCCAATAGAGGCCGAATAGCGAGATAATCCTGATGAAGCTCGGCTGGCAAACGCTGCAGACAATCCGTTCTTTTAAGTCCCGCCGCCAACCACAAATGATTGCCTATCCACTGTTCAGCTATGGATCGGCGAATGTATTTTTTATTGGAAAGCAGCAATCTAGCTTCTTGGGATGCTTGTATCAGTGCAGGTACTAACTGCTGGTAAAACCGTTGAATGCGTTGATTAACATAACGTTTCATCGAGACCTGCAAAAACGCCGACTGTTCTTTATTGACGCCGCCAAAGCGTAGCGTTTGGCCATCATTTAACGTAAACAACAAAGTATCCCAAAACCAACCGGAGTCGATGCCAATTCCAGGCTGAAGGTTCAAGATTTGGAGCTTGAGTTGCTTTTGGCGCTCATCGATTAACGCCAAAGTTTCTTGCTCGAGGGCAAGGGCGTGAAAGTGGCGATCTTTTGCAAACCACTTGGCCCAACGACTGAGTTGATAACGTGGTAACGGCGTGGGGGTTGGTGTCTGCATATGTCCTTACTAAATCAAAATCCTAATGTCGAATCAGGACTACCAAGTAAATCGAATGGCCAAAACATGGAAATTAACATTTTTTCGTCAATCCAAGCAAAGTAAAAGCCGTCGCGAACGGATGTTGCCGGACTTTGTTCATAGCGTCTTTAGTCATCCGTGCCGTCTGAAATTGTTTTGACTATTCACATCGGTTTGGGTGGCTGCCCCGGTTTGTCGCTCCATTCCCAGATTACACATAACGCCAGCCAATAGGCATGGTCGGTTTTTGGAGCCAGGTCGCGGTGGGCTCTTTCCAGAAGGCGATGACATGACGCTTGCCGATTTCGTGCAGGTTATGCGGTCGCACGGTCTGCTCGATGAACTCCACGAACTTGATCATCCGGCCGATTTGCAAGCGACGATGGGCTTTGGCGTCTTGGCGGGCTTACTGGTGGGCCAGGGCCTGGATGTGTTGACACGCACCACTTCCAGACGTCCGTGAGACAGGATGCTGCAGGCTTGTTGATCTAATACTTCAGCGGCTTTCAGGCTAATGTTGAGTTGTGTTGGGAAACAAGCGATCTTACGAAGTCAGTTTCAATTGCCGAGTGCGGGAGCAGGTATCGGATCTATTTTTGGTGGAAGCCTTGGCGGTAACCTCCACGCGATGTTATGTGCTTCGAGTAAAGCAATCAGCCTTGCGTTTTTAGTTTGAAGATCGGCTAAAAGCGCATTACTAGTCATCAATGTCATATTCGGATAACAATATTGCCATATCTTCGCCAACACCCCAGCCGACGTTCCGGCCTTGCAGCGCAACTTGCTCGAGTCTGTCTATAAAAGCTGGGCGTTTGGCTTCCGGCAAGGCCATGACATATTTCAATGCTTGTTCGAACATACGCACTAAGGCATCAAAATAGCCTTCATCGTCCATGCCGCAGTAACCCAGGAATACAAACACTTCCTCGCAATAAAAAACCGATAGTTCAGCCAATCCTTCTGGTTGACCGAGCGCCTTTTTGTAATCGGTTATCGCTTTCTTCGCTTTGGCCACTGAAATAGGTTGATTGCGCATGACATCCGGGCAAATCCAGCGGGAAATCGTGTCTTTATAGGGTTTAAGAATATCCTCGCCCAACCCGAATCGTGCATGCAGAAACGTTTGATTATCTTTATTGGCTGCGTATAGATCCTGTATCAGCCCGATCAGACCAACTCGATCGACGTCAGCCAATTTGAATTTAACGTCGCCCCAGGATGCTTTGGATTTTTTCTGTTTGCTAGTGATTTGCTGTCGGTTGTTTTCTTTTAGTTCGTTTTTGCAATTACCCTAAGTTATATCATCAGCATTCAGCGCTAACCATCACAGTCAGATAGACTTGACACAGAATGGGGCTATTTTTCCCGAACGGGAACTTCGATGCTCGTCTATCGTAAATTCTAAATTAATTTTCCCGTACGGGAAATTAAACTTGCATATCGGTTGTTTTCGCTTAATAATTTCCCGAACGGGAAAACTCATGATCAACATCCAAACAACCCAACAACTTGGCCAAGCGCTGCGCTCCGCCCGCAAACAGCTCGGATTAACCCAATCCGAACTGGCGTTGGCGGCAGGTGTTGGCGTTCGCTTTATCGTCGACCTCGAAGCCGGGAAGCCGACCGTGCGCTTGGAAACGGTGATGCGCGTAATCGAGGCGCTGGGAGGTCAGGTCATGCTCGATGGCCTGTCGGACATAACCGAAGCACCATGAGCCATTTGCTTGCTGTCTATTTATTTGATCGTCGAGTAGGGGATTTGGCCTTGGTTGAAGGCAGACTGCAATTTAGCTACAGCGCCGACTGGCTGCAACATGCCGACGCCGTCCCGCTGTCCTGCTCGTTACCGTTGCAAGTAGAGGTTTTCAACGACCAACAGACGCGGCCTTTCTTTTCTGGATTGTTACCGGAAGGCAAATTACGCCAACTGATTGCTCGCCAGTTTCAGGTCTCGAAGCAGAACGATTTTGCCTTGCTCGATCATATCGGCGGCGAATGCGCCGGCGCCGTTTCGCTGTTGTCGCCAGACCGATTACCCGCTGTATCTGAACCAGCGAACGAGATCGACTGGTTATCCGACTCTGACGTAGTGGCCTTGCTGGATGAATTGCCACAGCGGCCGATGCTGGCTGGTCAGGATGGTTTGCGCTTATCTTTGGCGGGTGCTCAGGATAAATTACCGGTGGTGTTTGATGGTCAACGAATCGGTCTGCCACGCAATGGCTCGCCTAGTAACCATATTCTCAAACCGGCCATCGCTGCCGTTGAAGACAGTGTAATCAACGAAGGTTTCTGTCTGGCATTGGCAGGTGCAATGCAATTCCAGACCGCACAGTCTAGGATTTGTGCCATTCGCGACCGCTCATTTCTGCTGGTTGAGCGTTATGACAGAACTCGAGCTGCAAATGGCCAATGCGTGCGTCTGCATCAGGAAGATTTCTGCCAGGCACTAGGCGTGGTACCGGAACTTAAATATCAGAACGAGGGTGGGCCGGGTTTGGACCAGTGCTTCGACTTGGTCCGCCGCGTGACCCGACCGAGTGCGCCGCAGGTGTTGCGACTGCTGGATGCGGTCATTTTCAATGCCTTGATTGGCAACCACGACGCCCATGCCAAGAACTTTTCTATCTTGTATGCCGACCAGGGAGCAGTTCTGGCGCCGCTCTACGACGTATTGTCAACCGCCGTTTATCCCAGTCTGACGCCCAAGATGGCAATGCAGTTGGGTGGCAAATATAAATTCAGCGAAGTGCAAGCCCGACATTGGGATCGCTTTGCCCAAGCGGCGGGCTTGTCGGTAGCGCAAACCCGAAAACGCATTCTCGGTTTGTGCCAACGGCTACCAGCGGTCGCTCGCAGGTTGCAGACATCGGCGGATCATGAATTTGCTGGAAACCCAGTGATTGAACAAATCGTACAGCTGATCGAGCAACGCGCGGCGCTGACGGTCAGGCGGTTCGCCGGGTTTGATTAAACTCCAAAGCCGTTGGATACGCGACACAGACTATAGCAAGGCCGGTGACTGTCACTTATTGAAATGCTTGGGGTGATCTAATTGATATTTGGAAAAATAGGATAGCTCGGTTTCCTCTGGTGATGCAGAAGGCAGATGAGAATAGAGCTTGTTGACCACATTTTTGAACCACAGTGGTCTGTAGATTAAGACAAATATCAGGATTGAGTCGGTGACCGGGACCGGGAGTATTTCTAAGCAGCCGATGGTGACTAAAACTAGAAACCACTTGAGGCGCCATAGCAGCGGCGGATTCCTGCGTTTAAAGTGAAATATCTTCTTCATGTTCAACCAGTTTTACCGAGGCGTTATTCAAAGGGAACGTGGCAATCATTAGGCATAAAAAAAGGACCAGGTGTAAACCAAAGTCCTTAATTTTTATGGTGCCTCAGACCGGAATCGAACCGGTACGACCTTTCGGTCGCGAGATTTTAAGTCTCGTGCGTCTACCTATTTCGCCACCGAGGCCTTCTTACTGATGAAGTGCGAAGGCCGCGAATTCTATAGCATTGATTAAATTTGTCAATTGAAAAATGGCAAATTAATGTCAGTTTATCCGTTCGCGACGGCAAACCCTAATAGGCCTTAAACCGCTTGTTTAATTCTAACCAAAGCGTTTTCCAGATTGGTCATGCTGGTGGCGATGGATATTCTGATATGGCCCGGACAGCCAAATGCCGAACCCGGCACCAAGGCCACGCCGGCTTTTTCGATTAGGTATTCGGCAAACTCCAGGTCGTCGTGGATGCCATCCAGTCGACTCAACAGTTTTTCCACATTCGGGAAAACGTAGAAGGTGCCGTCGGTAGGTAAGCATTCAATACCATCAATGCTGTTCAGTTCGGCAACCACGTAATCGTGGCGCTTTTTAAATTCCACCATCATCGTGTCGATGCAACCTTGGTCGCCGTTCAGCGCTTCTTCCGCTGCCACTTGGGAAATCGATGTAGGGTTAGAAGTGCTTTGCGATTGGATGATGCACATGGCTTCGATCAACGGTGCCGGGCCGGCAGCATAGCCGATCCGCCAACCGGTCATGGAATAGGCTTTGGATACACCGTTTAAAACGATGGTGCGATCATAGAAACCGGGGTGGGCGTTGAGGATGTTGACGAATTCGCCTTTGTTCCAGAGGATTAATTCGTACATATCGTCGGTCGCGATCAACACCTCAGGAAAATCCAATAACACGTCGCCTAGGGCTTTTAATTCTTCCAGGCTATACGCAGCGCCCGTTGGATTGGAAGGACTATTAATGACCAATAGGCGGGTTTTTGGAGTAATCGCGGCGCGCAGTTGTGCCGGGGTAATTTTAAAGTTTTGCGCTTGTCCGGCTTCTAAAATCACCGGGACGCCATCGGCCAGCAGCACCATATCCGGATAGGATACCCAGTATGGGGCGGGGATGATGACTTCGTCGCCGGGATTCAGCAGCGCTTGCGCCAGGTTGAAAAAGCTTTGTTTGCCGCCGCAGGACACCAGGATTTGATTGGGCTGATAATCCAAACCGTTATCTCGCTTGAACTTTTGAATGACGGCTTTTTTCAGGCCGGCGGTACCGTCAACAGCGGTATATTTGGTAAATCCGGAGTTGATGGCTTTAATGGCGGCGGTTTTAATATGCTCCGGCGTATCGAAATCCGGCTCGCCGGCGCCCAGGCCGATAATGTCTTTGCCGGCGGCGCGCATCGCAGCGGCACGGGCGGTAATGGCCAGGGTAGGGGAGGGTTTGACCGCTTTTACGCGGTTAGACAGGTTAATGCTCATGATGCCTCGGTCGAAATTTACTCAAATGGTCGTCATTATACGGCATAACGCTAAAAGCACCTTATTCCTGAAACGAGCTACTGGCTTTTAAATCGGCAAAAAACCTCAATTCGAAAATTTTAAGCGTCGATCTTCCGCATAGGCTGCCAATTCGTTCAGTATCGATTGATTTACATTTGGCTCGTCCCGCAATAGTTTAATTTTGGCGTTGAACTGCTCCAGCGTCAGTCCGCCGGTCGCTAGTGTGCCGTTTAGCTTGTCCCAGCAATATTGCTTCCAGAGTTGGACGTCTTCCCTGGATAGGATATGCGGATAATTCCGGGCGCGATAGCGAAACAGCATTTCCGGCAAACGGACATCGTCGAAATCGGTGTCAAATTCGGATAGCTCGCTGGGTTTGGCTTGCCTGATCCGGGCCATGGCCGCCTTGTCTTTGTTGCTGAAAAAACCGCCACTGTAAATCATCAAATCAGGATCGGTAGGTGAGTCTTGATATTGCCGGGTAAAGACTTGCGACAGCTTTTCAGCTAAAGACGGCGCAGTCTGAATCCGCTGCAAATGGGATAGACACAAGTCCAAGTCGAGTTGCAAGCGTTCGGCATCGGCCGGGCGTATCACCGACAATGGCGCCAACACCGGCGATTTGTTGATATGTACGGTTTTTAAGGGGATTCTGGCAATGCCTTCCGGCAGTGCTTCGGTGGCAACAAACAGCCGCTGTTGAATCTCTTCTGCACTTAACTCAAGTAAAGGTGCCGGATCGACGGAAAGATCGTAAACGATGACTTCGTTGTTATTGCTAGGGTGCTGTGCTAAGGGCAGAATCACCGCCAGGCTATTATTCCGGGCCGAAAAACGGCCGGAGACATGAATCAAGGGTTTAAAGCTACCCAGTTGTAATAGGTTTAGTGCAGTATTTTTATAGCGATTATTCAGTAAATAATTGAATAGTTTTGGCTGTCGCTCCCTGATTAATTTAGCCATGGCGATGGTTGCATACACGTCCGATAACGCATCGTGCGCAGCTTCATGGGCGATGCCGTTGGCTTTGGTGAGTTCTTCCAATTTAAAGCTGGCAACACCGTCGGCATTAACCGGCCACTCGATACCTTCCGGTCTCAAGGCTTTGGCGGCGCGCACTAAGTCGATAATATCCCAGCGCGAGTTGCCGTTTTGCCATTCGCGCGCATAGGGATCGTAAAAATTACGGTAAAGCAGATTGCGAGTCACTTCATCGTCGAAACGGATGCTGTTGTAACCAACGCCGCAGGTACCGGGTTCGGCGAGTTGATGATTGATAATGGCGGCAAACGCAGCTTCGCAAACGCCTTTTTCGGCGGCCAATTGCGGAAAGATACCGGTAATCAGGCAGGCTTCCGGGTGTGGCAAGTAATCGTCGGCGGGCTGGCAGTAGGCCATGATGGGCTGGCCGATGATATTGAAATCCACATCCGTGCGGATGCCGGCAAATTGGCAAGGCCGGTCGCGTTGCGGGTCGATGCCGAAGGTTTCGTAATCGTGCCAGAAAAAAGTAGCTGTAGTCATTAAATACGTGCGGGTAGGATGGCAGAGTCGGGAAAATTTCCGCAAACATGCTTTTGCGAATACTTGCGGACGGATTTTATTTTATAATCGCCCGCTCCATTTTATGTGTCCATCATAGGAAAGTGTTATGAAAAAAACCTCGTTGCTCGTTTCAACCGTTTTATTTTTGTTCGCCGGTTTTGCCCATGCTCATGGTCCGGTTAGAGCAAAAATGACAGCCACCATCACTGTTGATGCCCCAGCGGCCAAAGTGTGGGATTTGATCAAGAACTACGATGATATGTCTTGGCACCCAGGCATTAAAAGCGTGAAAGGCGACGGCACCAATAACAAAGGCGCTATCCGCGTGTTGACTTTGGCGAACGGTACCATCACAGAAGAATTAAAGGCCTATGACGCAGCGAAATTCTCTTACAAATACAAAATCACCGATATGAGCTCAACCGGCACCATTAAACACGCCGGTCAAGACGAGCCGCTGCCAGTATTGCCTGTGGGTAACTATGCGGCAGAATTGTCCGTGAACGACAAAGGCGGAAAAGCCGAAATCGAGTGGGTGGCCACTTATTACCGTGCCTATGTTAACAACAACCCACCAGCCGAATTGAACGAAGAAACTGCCGATAAAGCGGTTAGCAATGTTTTGAAAACCGGTCTGGAAGCGATTGCTAAAAAAGTAGGCTCAGGTTCCGCCGCGGTTGAGATCGATATTAAACGCTAAGCTTTTGTTATTTGGTTCTCGGTCATTCGCGCCGAGAACCCTCGCCCCCCCATTCCTGTCATTCTCACCATGCGCATCAGATATTCGTTGTTGGCTTTTTCATTGCTCGGTGCATTCGCATCTGGCGTTAGCGCTGATTCGCGCGCTTTTATTACCAATCAGTTGGATAATTCGGTATCTGTTATCGATACCAAAAGCCAACAGGTCGTTGAAACGATCAAAGTGGAAGGTAAGCCGGCTGGCGTTGCGCTGAATCAACCGAAGAAACAGGTATATATCAGCACCCCTGAAGGTGGCGGTTTTGCGGTTTTGGATAGCGAAAAACTTACTAAATTAACCAAGGTTAAGGTCGGCGGCGCTTCGCTAGGGATCACCGCGGACAGAAAGGGCGAGCAGGTATTTGTCGCTGATTGGTATGAAAATTCGGTGACGGTTTTTGATACCAAAAATTTCGCGAAAATTAAAACGCTTACGGTCGGCAAATCGCCGTCCGGCATGACCGTTAGTCCGGATAATCGCTGGCTGTATGTTGCCAATCGTATCGACGATTCGATTTCGCAAATCGATTTAAGCAAACTGACTATCCGCAATACCACCAAAGTCGGCGCGCATCCGTTTGGCATAGCGGTGGATAGTCAGGGTAAGCGTTTGTATTCCGCTAATGTGGAAAGTGACAATGTGACCGTTTTGGACGCCCGCAGTCTAAAGCGTTTGGCTACCATCAAGGTTGGCGCCAGGCCGTATGCGGTTGCACTGGCGTTGAACGATAGCCTGCTGTTTGTTACTAATCAGGACGATAGCACCGTATCGGTCGTTGATACCACCACATATAAGCAAATTGACGTGGTCGCAGTCGGCGATAAGCCGGAAGGCATCAGCACGCATCCGGACGACCAGAACGTCTATGTTGCCAACTGGTTTGACAATAATGTGTCCGTCATCGACGCCAAAACTTTAAAAGTAGTAAACACGATTAAAACGGGGGAGGGCAGTCGTGCTTTTGGCGAGTTCATTGCACGCTAGGCGATTCGGCATTTTGATGGCCGCGCATGTATGGTAGACTGCGCGCCGTTGTTAACCTCATTGAGAAATATATGGCTGAAACCGTTGAAGATTTAACCATTAGTTACGAAGACGGCGGCGTTGAAACTGTCAAGGAACTGGACAAAAAAATCCTGAGCAAGGGCGCTTGGGCGACGGTTATTTACCGTTATCAGGATTGGGAGCCGGCTAAAAATCAATATAGCCAGGATAGATTTAGCATTCGCCGTTATCAAAAACGTAACGGCGAATATCAGCAAAAATCCAAATTCAATATTTCCAGCGAAAAACAAGCGCAAGAGTTAATCGACGCGCTACAAGGTTGGTTGGCGGAAGCCAAATAAACCGCTTCAGTTTAGCGAGGCGTTTGTTTAATAAGCCTCGCTATACTAATCCACCCATTCATAGATCTCTGTCAAAGTCGGATCGCATTTGCAGCAACTGGTGCCGCAGGAAGCACCGACAGGACTTAGTCTAACCTTGCCTTTGTTGATCCACTTGCCGAGCATGCCGCGTAAGGCATCGGCATCCATATGAAAATGCAAAACAAGATCGCTCAAGGTCGCCCGACGTTTTTCCTGCAAATAGCTGCGTAAGTCGGACAATATCATTGCGGGACTCCACTGGCTTGGCGCACGCCGTAAAATCGCAACAGGAATAGTACTCCGGCAAAGATAAGCGTTAATGCCAATATCCAGCCAATAGCGGAATGCGGATGTTGTGCATAGGTCATGCCTTGATAGAAGAGGGTGGCGGTCAAGTAAGCCACAAAAGTCGTCCAGCCCACCACGAATAAAGCCCAGCTGCCGTTGGTTTCTTTGTATATTGCCGCAGTGGCGGCTACGCAGGGCGCATACAGTAAAATGAACAATAAGTAGGCAAACGCGCCGATTTGGCCGTCGAAATGCGCCTGCATGACGCCGAAGGTATCGAGTTTGACTTGCTGCTGTTCCGCTGCCGCAGCCTGATCGGAGATATTAGCGATACCCAATCCCAATGGGTCCAGCAGCTTCTCGGCAATGGCCGTCAGGTTGTCCGGTACCGTTTGACAAGCCTCTAACAGGGCTTGCTGTAAATCAAAGCTTTTTTCTTCTTCGGTATGATCGGAAACGGCCATTTGACTGTACAACGCATCCAACGTCCCGACTACGGCTTCCTTAGCCAACACGCCGGTAAAGATGCCGACGGTCGCCGGCCAGTTATCGTGGGCGATACCCATGGGGTGGAATACAGGTGTCAATGCGCGGCCGATTTCGCTTAGTACTGATTTATCGCTATTTTCCTGTCCGAAACTACCGTCCGTACCCAAAGAATTTAATACATTTAACACCAGTACCATAGGCACGATGACTTTGCCTGCGTTGAAGATAAAGGTTTTCAAGCGTTCCCAGGTTTTGGTGTAGACACCTTGCAAAGTGGGCAAATGGTAAGCGGGTAGTTCCATCAAAAAAGGAGTAGGGGAGCCGCGCAGCAAGGTGTGACGCATGATTAAACCGGTCAACACCGCCACCACAATACCGAACAAATACAAACCAAACACCAGATTCTGGCCGCCAACCGGGAAAAAGGCCGCGGCAAACAAGGCATAAACGGGCAGGCGGGCGCCGCAGGACATGAACGGATTCATCAAATTGGTCAATACCCGGTCACGCTGATTATCCAGCGTCCGGGTCGCGATAATGGCCGGTACATTGCAGCCAAAACCGACGATCATCGGCACAAACGATTTGCCGGGCAGGCCGATGATGCACATGAACCGATCCATTACAAATGCAGCTCTGGACATGTAGCCGGAATCTTCCAGCATCGATAAAAATATGAATAAAAAGCCGACAATGGGGATAAAGGTAGACACCACTTGAATACCGCCGCCGATGCCGCTGCTGATCAACACCACCAGCCAAGCAGGCCAATTCATGCCAGTTAATAGTTCGCTTAAACCGTCCACCAGTAACGCACCGACCGCTTTGTCGAAAAAGTCAACGAAAGCACTGCCGATGTTGATGGTAAACATGAACATGGCATACATGACCAACAAGAAAATCGGAATCCCCAAAAATCGATTTAACACCACGCTGTCGATTTTATCGGTGGTGCTGCGGGAAACCTCGTTAAGTTTGCAGACGCTGGTTTGTACCAGTTGATTAACCAAACCGTAGCGCGCGTCGGCCGCGAGTATGTCGATTTCATCTTGAGTTTGCGTTTCGATATCGGCGCGGAATTGTTCTGCAATTTTTTGTAGTTCAGGGCCGGCAAGTTGTTTTGCCAAGGTATCATTTTCAAGTAAGCGCAAGGCAAGCCAGCGGCTGTCACAAACTAAATCGACAGATTGCTGAGCCAATAGAGGCTGCAATTGACTGACGGCTTGTTCTATAGCTGGATGGTAATTAACTTGTAATGCGGGAATGGGCTTGCTGAGGCTAGCTCTATTGATAAGGTCGCGCAATTCCTTAATACCGGAACCCGTAGCAGCGGTAACCGGTACTACCGGGCAAGCCATTTGTTTGGCAAGCAGTTCGATGTCGATCTTGATGCCGCGCTTTTTTACCGCATCCATCATGTTCAGTACCAAAATCATCGGCACCCGCATTTCTATCAATTGCGAGGTTAGATATAGGTTTCGTTCTATATTGGAGGCATCGACGATGTTAATGATTAAATCAGCTTGGCGGGAAGCGACGTAATCTCGCGCGACTTTTTCGTCCAGGGAGATACTGTCGTCGTCGGCTTCTAATGAATAAGTGCCGGGTAGATCAACCAGGCTTATCTGTTTGCCTTGGTGCGCGTATTCGCCGGTTTTTTGTTCAACAGTCACACCAGGCCAATTGCCGACGTGTTGCCTGGAGCCGGTCAGTGCATTGAACAGTGTGGTTTTTCCGCAATTTGGGTTACCAACCACGCCAACAGTAAAATCCATACTCATATTTTTTCTATAAGTAAGACGGAGGCCTCGTTTTTACGCAGCGACAACGAAAAGCCGCGAATTTTGATTTCAACCGGATCACCCATCGGTGCAAATCGCGTAATTGTAAATTCAGTGCCTGGCGTTAAACCCATGGCCAACAACTTCTTGCGATAAACGCCACCCGATTGATCGAATCCAACTATACGACCTGTATCGCCAGTCGCCAGCGCTTTAAGATATGTCGACATGCAAACTAATTAATAATTGTTCTCATTAAGTTGCAATATAGCACATCATCCCAAAGGGATGACAATATTAGTTTACCGGATAACTACAGACGGCAATAAATTCGCATAATGTATATTATGTTAAATAGTGTGGATTGCGAAAACACGCTATTTCGATCATTGGCGAACATTGTTCCGGTTTAAGTGCTGTATCCAACCAATGCGACAATGCCAAATTTTATCGGTAATTCACTATTTTTGAATTGCACAAGCATACACTACACTAATCCAGGAATTTCCACGCCGTTCTGGTAGCGCGGAAACACGTTTTGGTCAACAAAGGAGTTAGCGCATGACGACACTGGAAACAGCTTTACCAGCGGTTATCTCGCCACTGAGCGAAGAAGAACTAAAAGGCATCAACGCCTATTGGCGAGCTTGCACTTATTTGGCGGCCGGCATGATTTATCTGCGCGATAACCCCTTATTAAAGGAACCGCTGAAACCGGACCACATCAAAAACCGGCTGCTCGGCCACTGGGGTTCCAGTCCCGGTTTGAGCTTTATCTACGTACATCTCAACCGGCTGATCAAACAATACGACCTTAACGCGATATTTCTGGCTGGTCCTGGTCACGGTGCGCCGGGAGTGTTGGCACCAGTATATCTCGAAGGCACTTACGCCGAAACTTATCCGAATAAAGGCGAAGACCAAGACGGTTTGTTGCAGTTTTTTAAAGAATTTTCGTTCCCAGGTGGCATCGGCAGCCACTGCACCCCGGAGACGCCGGGCTCTATCCATGAAGGCGGCGAGTTGGGTTACAGCATTTCCCATGCTTACGGCGCCGCTTACGACAATCCGGATTTGCTGGCGGTGGTGGTGGTCGGCGACGGCGAAGCCGAAACCGGGCCGCTCGCTACATCCTGGCATTCGAATAAATTTCTGAATCCGATCCGCGACGGCGCGGTGCTGCCCATCCTGCATCTAAACGGCTACAAGATCAACAATCCGACCTTATTATCACGGATCCCTCATGAAGAGCTGGAACAACTGTTTCGCGGCTACGGCTACACCCCGTATTTCGTGGAAGGCAGCGATCCGGACACCATGCATCAACTGATGGCTGGCGTACTGGAAACTTGCGTCCTGGAAATTCGGCGGATCCAGCAAGAAGCCCGTGCTAGTGGCATCCCTACCCGGCCGCATTGGCCGATGATTATCTTACGCAGCCCGAAAGGCTGGACCGGGCCGAAAGACGTGGATGGGCATAAAGTGGAAGCCTTTTGGCGTTCTCACCAGGTGCCGTTGGCCGGCGTGAAAGACAATCCGGCGCATATGCAACTCTTGTCTGACTGGCTGCACAGTTACAAACCGGAAGAATTGTTCGATGAGAATGGCAAGCTGATTCCTGAACTAAAAGCCCTGGCCCCACAAGGCAGCCGCCGGATGAGCGCGAACCCGCATGCCAACGGTGGTCTGTTGCGTAAGGCTTTGCGGATGCCGGATTTTCAAGATTATGCCTTGGCGTTGGATGGCCACGGCAAAGTGTCGGCGGAAAATACCCGGCCGCTGGGCAAGTTTTTGCGCGACATCATGAGTGCCAATATGCACAACTTTCGGGTATTCGGTCCCGACGAAAACAGCTCCAACAAACTGGATGATGTTTACAAAGCCAGTAAGAAAACCTGGCTGGCGGATTATCTGCCGGAAGATGCCGACGGCGGCGAACTGGCGACCGATGGCCGGGTGATGGAAATGCTCTCCGAACACACGCTGGAAGGTTGGCTGGAAGGCTATTTATTGACCGGCCGCCACGGCTTTTTTTCGTCGTACGAAGCCTTTGTACATGTGATCGACTCCATGTTCAATCAACACGCCAAATGGCTGGCCATGTCCAAGGCTGTATCCTGGCGGGCGCCGGTCTCCTCGCTAAACTTGTTGATAACCTCGACGGTCTGGCGGCAGGATCACAATGGCTTTACGCATCAGGACCCCGGCTTTTTGGACTTGGTCGTCAACAAAAGCCCGTCGGTAACGCGCATCTATTTGCCGCCCGATGTTAACTGCCTGCTGTCTGTTGCCAACCATTGTTTGCAAAGTACCGACTACATTAACGTGATAGTTTGCGACAAACAAAAACATCTGCAATACCTGGATATGGACGCGGCGATCAAACATTGCACCAAGGGCATCGGTATTTGGGAATGGGCCAGTAATGACGATGGTGCCGAGCCCGATCTGGTGATGGCCAGCGCCGGCGACATTCCCACCAAGGAAGCCTTGGCTGCGGTGGTTTTGTTGCGAGAGCACTTTCCACAATTGAAAATTCGTTTCATCAACGTGGTGGATTTGTACAAGCTAGTGCCGGCCAGCGAGCATCCGCACGGTCTGTCGGATCGGGATTTCGACAGTTTGTTTACCGTCGATAAACCGGTGATCTTCAACTTCCACGGTTATCCCTGGCTAATTCATAGGCTGGCTTATCGGCGCCATAACCATAATAATCTGCATGTGCGCGGCTACAAGGAAAAAGGCAATATCAACACCCCGTTAGAACTAGCCATTCAAAACGAAACCGACCGTTTCAGCCTGGCAATCGATGCGATAGATCGGATTCCGGCGTTGCAAGTATCCGGAGCCCACGTCAAGGAAAAGCTGCGTGACCGGCAAATCGATTGCCGCAACTACGCTTACGAGCACGGCATAGACCGGCCGGAAGACGACCAATGGCACTGGCCGTATTAAAGTTGACGATAAATTGTGCGGTACAACTGCCGCATGCGCCGAATATGCGCGTCTGCTAACGGTTTATCGCCGTAACGGGCCGCTTCGAACAAACCGGTGATTTCCGCCGCACTTCGCCGCGCATCGCGATGCCGACGACTGATTTGCGCCAGATATTCGCGGGTGTTGGCGGTATCGGCGCGAGGCACGTCGTGCAATGCAAACAAGCGCGACATCGCCCGGTAATACTGGCGGGCGGCGGTTTCGCCGCCGGCATGGCGACCGATCACACCCAAACGCAGATAGTCCCATTGGGTTATTAGCCAAATTACCCAAGGGGTTTCCCGCAACAAAGCCCCGAACGCCAGTAAAATGGCCAGTAAAATCAAAGCCAGCAAACCCAATAACGCCGCCAGCCAGTGCTCGCGCAGCCATTGTTTCAACCACTCCCACCAGTCGAAAATCACCGCAACGGCAGGAACCAAAGCTTGTTGCGCCGATTCACTAAGGTCGGCAATGCCGTCGATCGCCGCCGCCTGCCAGGCCGGCATATTGACTCGCTTAGCGGCGGCACGCATGTCCGCCGGGCTCGGCCAGCGGCTGCCGGCCTGCCATTGTTGGCTCGTGCCCTCTCCTCCTCCCACAGCTTGTTGTTGCTCGCCACCCGCTTTTTCGGCTGGTTGACCGTAACCGGTTTGGCCGCCGCTGCCGGCTTGTTCGATATCACCGCCGGGATTTTGCAAGCTGACCTGGCCGAAACGCCATTCCAGATAAGGCCAGTTGATTTGCGGCGTTATCAGATAAAGCCCGCCACCGATCAGCACGATGGCGGCGGTGGCCGCCAAAATGGCCGCGCCCTGCCCTTGGCTGCTGGGCCGGCCCAGACTCAAACGCTGCAAGTCCGCGCCGCGCCGCTGGACTTGTTCGGCAACCAGACAAAACACCACCGTCACGATATAAGGCGCTAGATAAAATAACATGGTCCAGTCGGCGCGGTAATGCGAGGCGGCAAACAATACTATCGCCAGCGACACCAACAACCCCAGATTCATCTCGCGCCGGCCGCTGGTGACGCAATTGTAGGAAGCCTGTAACATCGCCAATAGATACAACCCGGCACGCGGCATACCCCAAATCGGCATAAATACCAATACGAACAGCAAGAAACCGATAAACAACACCGCCTTTTGCCAAACCTTGCCCGCTCCCGAAAGCCAGTGGCTTTGCCGCCAGCCGACAATGGACGTGCCGCCGAATACGATAGCCCAGAACAGCATTTCCCGCACAAAGCTGCCGTATTGAATATCCAAAAACGCATTGCAGGCGACGGCCAGCCATTGCGCTAGAAACAATCCCACATAGACTGGAAAACTCAGAGACGATGCGGTCATTGGTTAAACACCGCCGTTAAGTCATCGCCTCGCCGAACCGTGACGCAATGCGCACCCAATTCCAGTAAACCGGCGTTCAATGTCCGGTCGCTAGTGTCGCGACGGGTCCAACTGGCTGCGTTTAGAAAGCTGTCACGTTCAAACAATACCGCGAACAAATACACGCCCTTGGCCCGCAGCAAAGCCAGCGCCTGCAGGGTTTCGGCATGGCGGTGCGGCGGCTCCGCCAATAACAGCACGACCGTTTCGCCGCGTATGCAATTCAACGCAATCTCGGTCAGCAATTTGGCATACGGCGTGTCGCCGTCGGCCTCCGCGACGGCCAGCGCATCCAGGATGGCTTGGTAATGAAAATCGCCTTTGCCGGACAAAATCCGCAAAGGCTGTGCGGCATCAGCCAACACGCGGCTGTGCATATTCTGGCTACAGGCATAAGCCGCCACGGAGGCGGCGATGCGTATCGCGTATTCCAGGGTACTGTGCTTGCCGCGGCCGATATTGGCGTCCTTGGCTAAATCCAGGGCGATGCAGATGCAGGCCGACGCCAAAGGCTCGAACTCCTTGACCATCAACTCATTCAAGCGCGCCGTAGTCGGCCAATGGATATGCCGAGGATTGTCGCCGCGCCGGTATTCGCGCAGGCCGGAGAATTCCGCCGCACCGGCGCCTTCCGGCAGACAATAACCACCGCGGTGAATTTGGCTGGGTGCGCCGAACAGCGGCAGCGATAGAATCGGAAAGACCTTCGGATAAATGGTCAGGGTTTGCCGGGAACGATCGGCGCGGCTGCGCGCCTCAGCCAAGCCCAACGGAAAACTGGACGCCAAGCCCATTGGCCCCAGTTTATAAAAGCCGCGCTTTTCGCACAGCAAGGGTACGTCGAAACTACGCGCGCCGCGGCCTGGCACGTAGGCAACGCTGCCCAGCAATTTATCGCCGTCGTTGGCGCCTTGTTCTGCGGCACCCACAAACGGCAAGCGGTCGACCAACTCCACCATGAAACGCGGCAGCCAGCCGCGATTTTGTATGTCGACCCGAAACACGATGGTTTCGCCTTCCAACGCCCGTTGCGGCCCGACCCGCCGCACCGATAAGCGTTGCAGCAACCAATGCGGCCAGAGCATGCTGGTCAATAAGGCGGCACTGAGCAATGCAGCGAGCAGCCAGGGCAGACTCTGTTCGCGGCTGATCGCCGCCAGATACGCGGCCAGCGTAAAGCCGCACAAGATTAAAAATTTCAGCCTCAGCGCCATTGTGGTCCAGCGATCAAACTACCGGCGGTGGCAGCCGGTCGAGAATTTCCGCGAGAATCTCGCCGGCATTGCGCCCCAATACCGCGGCCTGCGGTTTGACGATCAGGCGGTGCTCCAGAATCGCCGGCGCGATGCTTTTCACTAAATCAGGCGACACAAAATCCCGGCCGCGCAAATAAGCTAAGCCTTGCGCACCGCGCGCCAGGGCCAAGGTGCCGCGCGGGCTGATACCCAAGCGCAAATCGCTATGCTGGCGGCTGGCGGCGCTGATACCGACCATATACTTAGCTACGTCCATACTGATATGCACCGCCTTGACCTGTGCCCGCGCCGCTAGAATATCGGCTTCGGACGTGACGGCCGGCAAGCTGTCGATAGGATGAGTCTGGGTTTGCGCCGCCAGTATCCGCATTTCCTGTTCGATATTGGGGTACTCCATCCGCAAGCGCATGAAAAACCGGTCCAGCTGTGCTTCCGGCAAGGCGTGGGTGCCGGCCATATCGATTGGGTTCTGGGTAGCCAGCACCATAAACAGCTTGGGCAGTTCATGTGTATACCCGTCGACGCTGACATGAAATTCTTCCATGCATTCCAACAACGCCGATTGCGCGCGCGGTGTGGCTCGGTTGATTTCGTCGGCTAGCAGCAGATGGGTAAATACCGGCCCCGGCCGGAATTCAAAATCGGCGGTTTTTTGATTGTAGATAGCGACACCGGTAATGTCCGACGGTAATAAATCCGAGGTGCATTGCAGGCGTTTCATGTCCACCGCCACCGAACGGGCCAATGCCCTGGCCAACATGGTCTTGCCGGTCCCCGGCACATCCTCCAGCAACACATGGCCGCGGCACAGTATCGCGACCACGGCCAATTCGATGACCGGCCGTTTGCCGATAATGACTTTTTCGACGTTTTCAATTAAAGAAAGCATGGCATCCATTAGCTGAGGATTGTCCTGTTAAAGATGTGAGCGGGAAATGGGAGAGCCAAGCTTAGCAGAGCCTGGCCGTTTGTCATTCCGGACTACGAGTTAAGGCGCTTGGCAGCAAATTCGGTATCGGAAAATAGGGCCAACACCGCGAATATCACAATCGCCACCAGCGTCGTGCCCGCAGCGGCGACAGATAAGCCAAAAAACGTCAACCAGGAAACAAAAGCATAATAAATGGCCGGCATGACAGCGTTATAACCAAGCGATAGGCCTATGACTCCGAGCAATAACCAGATCGCAAAATTCAAACCAACGCTAATTCGCGCCAAGTAATAAACCGGTTTAACGATACGCTCCTTACGCTTGCCCAGTCCGAAAAATACCAGGCCATAGAGCACGATCAAAACCGAACCGTAAACGAACAGTTCCGGGTGCTGGGCCGCCGACGTCGCTTGATCGAATACATAAAGCACGCTTGCATTTATGTTGCTATGCGCCAGCAGATGGTTTGCCAATGTCCCGGGATTCGCGGACTCCGCAGTGTCGGGAATAAAATCCGGGAAAAAGAAAACGGCTTGTTGCGGCACGATTAGCGTCGAGTTGGGCAAGGTATTCCGCGGATATTCTGCGGCCGGTTTGCCGTTAACCGACAATACACCGGCTGTAAAACCGATTTCATCACCTGGCATCCCGACGATTCTGCTGATCTGCAGTTTGCCGGCCGCATCGTCAAAGCTGATCAAGCGTCCGGCTGCCAAATCCACTTTAGCGGACATTACCATAAAAGCGTTCTTGGACAACTCCTTGTATAAGGGATTGGCCGATGCCATGCGGCTGATCGGGTGGTACATAACAGTGTAAATAATCGGACAGCCGAAAACGACCACCGCCAGCAGGCTGAGCAGCGTTGGCACCAATGAAGATCGATTAACGCGCATAGTGATTCGTCCGAGTCAAAAGCCCTAAAGACTAGCACAGCCTCAAAACCGTGCATGTTGGCGACGCGGACAGATGGATGGTCGGGTTAGGATATGCCCAATGTTTGGCATTGCCTCAACTGCGCCGAGTAAAATTTGATGTTTTAGTGATGGGTTTAGATGGTTTGGGGAGGTAAAAAATGCTGCTTAGCCGGCAAAGGCTGGAAATTTCCGGAAAAACTAACTTACACTGCGGCGACCAGCTAGCAGGCTTTGTTGCAGTTTGTTGTCGTCTACCCATAAATCGCCGGCCAGCAGTTGCGCGATCTGAGCTTTCAAATCCGGATCGCGGTCGGCTTCGAAAAACAAGTTATGGACAATATTGGATTGATAAAAGCGTTCGACGAATAATCGCATCGTATTAAAACCCAGCAAGTACTGGTCATCGTCCTCGGTATGCAGCTCCGGATCGGCTTCCCGCCCGTCGCTTAGCCCGACATGGACGCGGTCGGCAACTCGGGCGGCGCTGGTGAAGGCTAAAAATACGCCGGACGAAAACACCGGATCGAGGAAGCCAGCCGCATCGCCGCAGCAGGCATAGCGGACGCCGTAGCGGCTTTGGTTGGTGTAACTGAAATCCGCTTCGACCCGTACCGGCGCGAATTGCGCCGCTCCTGTTATCAAACGACTCAGGAGCGGCGATGCAGCCAGATAACGGCGCAACAATTCTTCCGCATCGCAGTCCTTAGGGCGCTCTTTCTGTACCACCAAGCCCACACTGAGGCGCCGCTCGGCCAGCGGAATGATCCAGATCCAGCCGATGTCCACGACCGGCACGTATATATTGCCGGAACGGAACAATTCATCGGCCTCCTCGCCCGGTTGAATGTTCTCGAAGTGGGTGTATACCGCAAATTTGCCCAAATTGTCGATACGTCTGATAGCTTTGTCTTTCCTGCCCATTAACGCGCTACGGCCCGTGGCATCGATCAAATAGCGGCAGTGGTATTGGCCTTTATCGGACACGATGTCCACCCCTGCCGGTTGGCAGGCAACGTCCAGTACTTTTTCGTCCTGATGGGTATCTACGCCGTGTTTGCCGGCGTTTTCAAACAGCATTTGATCGAATGGGGCGCGTTCGATCTGGTAGGTCTTGCGATTGATTGCCAACGGAAAATACATGCGTTGTTCGGTCGCTTCGTCGATGAACACCGCTCCGCTTTTCGATAGGTTGCCAGCGCTCCAATCTATCCCCAAGCGTTGGATGACCGGTTCGCTGAACGGCAGCATGGATTCGCCAATGTGAAAACGCGGATGCCTGCCGCTCTCCAACAGCAAAACCTTGTGGCCATATTGCGCCAATAAGGTCGCGGCCGTCGAGCCGGCCGGACCGCCACCGACGACCGCAACATCATAGTCAAAACCGTTTTGCTTATTGTCGAGCATCATTCAGAGATATATTGATTAATCGTTCGGATAACCGTCTTCGGCTGCATTGTAAATGGCCCGAAACACAGTCCAATGCACGCCGCCGATGCCGGCGCCGGTGTAAGTAATGATGCCCACACCTTTGTAAAACTCATCGGTGCGCATCACGTCCGGGCCGAAATAAAACGGAATCCAGGCTTTACCGGTTTGGTAAGACTTGGTGTCGGTGGGTTGACCCAGAATTTCGTGGACTTGGCCCTGGGTCATGCCCAGCTTGAGTTTGGCGAATGGGCTATTGGCCGGAAAATTACCGTCAATCCGCGATTCCGGGGCGGTGCTTGATTGAGAGGTCGGTGCGCCTGCTTGCGCGGGCGCCTTATTGCTGGATGCGCAGCCGGCGGCCAGCGCTAAAGCGGCGAAGAATGCAAATGTTTTATAGTGCTTCACAGAGATACCTTCCGGTTAGTTTTGTCAGCGGTCAATAGTAGTTCAGTTACCGCCATTTTTCACCATCGCCCGTTTTCGGATAAGCAGAGGCCACTCCTGCATGAACTTGCCAACCCGGCATATGCGGGCTTAATGCTATGGCTTGCGGTACTCTTCCGGTTAAAGCCGCTTCAAGCAAAGGAATGGCGGCCAAAATGGGCATGCTATTAACCGAATCAGTCCAGTCCGCCGGAAAAATGCTTTCGCCAACTTGCGGTCTGCTAATCTGCATCAGTCGTCCGTCCACTGTTCCAGCCGCCAATAGCAAGGCGTAGGCAAATGCCGGATTACCGCAACCGGGAACCAGATAGCCCGGCCATGCCTCATCGTAACAAACCAATAGCAGCTCACCTCCCTGGCAAGCCAACTGGCACCAGGCTTCCAACAACGCCATTGCCAAGGTATCCGATCCTGCCGCCAGAGCGGTGGCTGGCTGGGTACATTGCTGAGCGATACTCCAATAACCCGCCACGGTATTTTGCACGGAATTATGAAAAGCGCTGGGCGACATCACCCCGTCCGCTTTCACCAGTTGGTTACAAATCTGGTCGGTGGTGTTTATTTCTCCGGCCACGCTGGCAAATATCGCCGGTAAGCTGGATGGCGAACGCTGGGCTTGCTCGCAGGCAGCGCTTGCCGCGCTGAAGGCCATCTGCATCGCCTGGCTGCTACGCCGGCGCAACAGCGGCGGAATGGTCTCGCGATTGATAGCAAAAGCCGGAAACGGCAGGTTGGCCCGAAATGCGGCGTCCGGCGCACAAACGCCGACGCCAAGCAGGCTCATGCATTCCATTATGCAGCCTCCAGCAGGACACTGGCATTGTTGCCACCGAAGCCAAACGCATTGCTCAATATCAGTCGGGCGTTGACGTTCAGTTCCGGCGCCGTTACCAGCGGAAACCGGCATTCGGGGTCGGGTACTTGCAAACCGCAGGTGCCGGGTAAAAACCCGCGCTCCAAGGCGAGTAGACTCACCACAACCTCCACGGCACCGGCCGCACCTAAGGTATGACCCAGCAAGCCTTTCACGCCGCTACAGGACGGCGGATTGGCAAACACGCTGGCTACCGCTCTGGCCTCGGCGAGATCGTTTAAAGTGCTGGCGGTGGCATGCAAATTAATGTAATCGACTTCGCTGACATCGCGTCCTGCCCAACGTAAAGCCTGCGCCATTGCCGAAGCAGCCCCAAGCCCGTCCGGGTGCGGCGCACTCATGTGATGGGCATCCGACGATTCCCCCACCGCCAACAGTCGTGGCCGATCCGTATTGTCAGTGCTGGGTTTTTCCAACAACAGTAAAGCCGCACCCTCGCCTATGTTAATCCCTTGGCGCCCGGCATCCATCGGTCGGCAAGCGTCCGCCGAGATCAGTTGCAAACTGTTGAAACCGCGCAGGGTCAGGCGGCACAAACTGTCCACCCCGGCGACTAATACCGCGTCACAGCACTCTGTGACGATTAATCTTTGCGCAGCGGCCAAGGCTTTGGCGCTGGACGAGCACGCGGTGGAGATCGCGTAGCACGGTCCTTGCAAACCCAGTTCCAGCTGCAAAAATTCGGCTGTGGCTTGGGCGGTTTGCACTTTGGTGAAATAAAAGTTGTCTGGCATCACGCCGTCTTGCTGCAAGCGAGCATAGGCGTTCTCTGAGTCGTAGATACCGGAGGTACTGGTGCCGAGTATTAAACCGACGCGGGTTGCACCGTAAAGGGCGACCGCCCTCTCCACCTCGGCGCGAAAACCGCCCTGCTCCAAAGCTTTTAGTGCCAAGCGGGCATTGCGGGAATTGTAGGTTTGCAAATCACGCCGAATGTCCGGTAAAGCTGAGGTCACCTCACCCACCACGGTATCAAAAGGAATATCGAACAAGTTTAGCGGTTTCAGGCAAGGACGATTGGCTAGCAGACTGGCGTACAAAGCGTCCACATCGTCACCGCCGGCGCTGACGCATTGGTAGGCCGTGACGGCGACTGGAGAAATCAGTGGGGAAATACGCATCAATTCTTTGGCTTTTGGATCAGTAAGGGACAAAGCAGAAAACCCAAGCTCACGCCCAAGCTTACCGACAGTGCGAGAATTGGCAAGGTGGGCGTCTTGCCCAAGCCCATGGCACCGAAGGACGCAATCGTAGTCAGAGTGGATGAGGCAATCGCGTGGTAAGTCACATCGGCATCTTGGCCGCGGTTGTCGATAAAAAAGATGCCGTAATCCAAGCACAGCGACACCGATAACAACAAGCCGATCACATGCAGAAAACTGACTTCCTCGCCCATCAGCGCCCACGTGGCAAAAATGAACAGCACGCCAGCCAGCGAAGGCAGCAAGGTCAAACACACTTTGCGCAGGTCGCGTTGTTGCAGCCAAATAAACCAGGCCATCACGATTATGCCTATGCCCAGCATCATTAAAGACCGATCCCGATATTTCCCCGCCAACTGATCCAGCTGATCTTTTTGGCTGAAGTACCGCGTGCCTTCCAAGCCGGCCAAACCGGCTGTCAATTTGGCGGGATCGTGCTCGCCCAACCACAGCGATAACATCACCCCGGATTGCCCGCTGACTATTTGCCCGGACAGAATATGTCTGACAGGCGAATCCATCACCGACTCAGCTTGCAGTGCATCGGGTGACGCAGGCGCTAACGTCCCTAACTTCTCGACCGACAAGCCCGCCTCGGCTAAGCCGGTTTGCCAAGCTTGCTGAAATTCCGGCGTCAGGCCACGTTGGTAAACCTGGCTGTTCTCTGTTTGCAACTGCTTGGATACCAACCAGGGAAACAGACCGTGATATTCGCTAATGACTCCCGCTTGCTTTAAAGACTGTAACCGGCGCTCGGCGGCTTCGGACCGTTGCAGCGCAGTTTCCCAGTCGTCGGCTTGTATCAACACAAAACGGCCCGGTTCGATACTGGAAAAATGCGCGCGCACTGCCGCATCCTGCTGTTTTAAGCTATCCATATTGACCGCTAGTTGCTGCATATCGCTCATCCAACGAATTTGCGGCAGACACAGCACAGCCATGACCACGCTGGCGGCGAACAGACCCAGCAAGATTTTCCGGTGCCGGCCGCAAAAATCCACCCAAGCGCCGATGCCGGGCAAATGCGCGGCGTGTAGCGATGAATTGACCAGCAAAGCCGGCAATACCCAACGGGTCAAGCTCAGCGAGCCGACGACGCTGGCCAAGGCAAACACGGCAATTTGCTCGAAGCCTGGAAAGCCGGTAAAGCCCAAGGCGCCGTAGCCGATCACCGTGGTCAAGCCGCCCATCAACAGGCTGGGCCACAACAGCTTGGCCGCTGATAGCGGAGTATTGCGATGCTTGGCGCAATGCACCATCACATGAATCGGGTAATCGGAGGAAATGCCGATCAAACTGGCGCCCAACGCCAACGTCAGACTGTGCACTTGCGGAAAGACTAAAGCCGTCGCCAAGGTGCCGATTACAAACGACGCGCCCTGCACCATCATTACCCAATGCAACGCCGAAAGCGAATGAAACAGGAATAAAAACACCAGCGCCACAGCCAGGCTGGATACCACCGATACCAGCGTCACATCCTGACTGATCTCGCTTTGCGCGGCCACGCTGAACACCGGCACCCCGGCCAGCGACAACTTGAAACCCTCCCCGGCCGCGGCGTTTAACGCCGCGAAATTGGCCTGTATCGCCGCTTGCAGGCGCGTCTGCGCTGCCGAATCCAGCGCCGCCGGCCGGCTTTGCAAGATTAACGCCTCCCCCTGATTGCGTTTGGCTTGCTGCTGAAATTGTCCCTGTAGCGCCTTGAAGCCGTTGAGCGACAGCAACAACGGATCTTGCTTGGCAATGGTTTTTACAAAGCTACCTTGCGGCGACAGCAAGGCTTGCTTCAATCCTGCGGCTTTGGCCGGCAATTGGGTGGGATCGAACAATGCAGGCGCGTCTTGTTCGGGGTTTAGACTGAACAGCCGGGCGTGGTAAGGCGCATACGAAGCCACCGCTTCGACCCAATCGCGGGGCGGCTGATCGGCCGGCCACACTTGCTCCACGTCATCGAGTTTAGCTAACTGACTAAGCAAGCTCGCAGTGAATGCGGCCACGGACATCGGGGTTTCAGCGCCATTCGTGGCTTCTGTCACTGGGGGGTGATCGGACTTTTCGACCACCAGCAAATAGCGCCGCGACAGTTCGCCTGACTTCAACAAGCCGGCCAACAGTCGGGAGTCTTCATCGTCGGTCGCGGTAAAAAAAGCATTCAGGTCTGTCTCGACCTTGATGTGCCAGAACGTGATGGCCAGGAATAAAGGAAACAGCAGCACGAACCAGCGTTTTCGCCATACAAAAGACACGCCCTACTCTCCGCTGGCTTCCCGCAACAAACTGGGGAGCGAATAGTCCTGTATTTGTGCTGCCGTGGCTTTGTGCATGCGGTATTCGGTGGATTCGCCGTCCGGCTGTTTGATTAAAATGCGCCGTTGCTGGTCTTGGTCATCGCCGGATAATTCAATGGAAGGGAGATCATCACCGCTCAACTCGGGTTTCGGCGTCAAGCGCAAAGTCCATTGCGGGCCTTGCTTGTCGGCGGCGATGGCATAATTAAGCTGCAAGTCTTCGGTGCGGCCTTGCAGGATGCTGCGAAACACTTTGATTTGCTCGCCCGCCGGCCCCGCCGAATCCAAAGCCGCGCTGTGACGCTGGTTTTGCTGCGGGTCCCAGTAAAGCATGTGCTGTTCGGCGATAGCCATAATCACCCGCGCCGGTTGCAGTTGCAATTTGACCAGGCTACCGTCGGTGCCGGACAGCATGACACCTTGTCCGTGCCATGGCGCGTCTGCCAGTTCCAGCACGCGGGTTTCCTCATACTGAAACTGCGCCTGACCTGTTTGGCGGATTCGAGTCAATAACTCGCTCAGGACCGCGTCATCAGTCCATCCAAGCACGGGTAATATGGCTAAAAGCAAACACAGCGTGCGCTTTATCGTCATCCCTTGAATACCTTATGGCCGTTCATGGCGATGCATTTGAAGGTCTCCAGAGCCGGTGGAATTTCCAAATCCGGAAAGCGCTTGTGCCGGTAAAACCATTCACCGGTTCCGAGTAACCCCATCAACCCATACACCACTACACCGGTGTAAAGTGCCCAAGCGGTCTGCCCAATGATAGCCGGCAGCGCGGCGCAGATCGCGATGTTGACGGCAAAGAACAAGGTCCAAACCCAGGTCAGGTTCCGGCAATATTCGGCTATACCCGGCACTAACTCGGGAAACTGCAAACGCACCAAGCGTTCAATGAAAGAAGGCGGCGACCACAGGGTATGCCCGAATAAAAAAGTCAGCCACAAATAGGCAAACGACGGCACCAGCCAGACAAAATAGGTCTTGGCAAAATAGGCGCCGGCCAGCAACACTGCTGCCAGTAAAAAACTAAGCAAACGCGAGATTAGCCCGGACGATGTAAAACCGCGCCACAAGGTCAGCGCAGCGAAGACGATGAGTTCAAAGCTGGCAAATCCCAGACCAGCCAGATAGGCACTCAAAAAAGGATAAGCGACGACGATACCGGCGATAATCAGCGGTTTGACGACCTGCCCCATGGTTAACGGGTGCGATTAGCGGCGACGAATTCGGCGAGCGAGCGGAGAGAGAGAAAGATCTGATTATTGCGTTCGTCGCCGGAGGTGATCTTGATGCCGTATTGCCGGTCCAGCATCACGCCGATTTCCAGCGCGTCGATAGAGTCCAAACCCAATCCACCGCCGAACAAAGCATCATCCGGTGACAGGTCATCCGGGACGATGTCTTCCAGGAGCAAGCCCTCGATAAGCATGGTTTTCAATTGGCTGATCAAGTCTTCTGACATGGCTGTTCAAGTTCCATTAACAAACGCCGGATTCTACACAAATTCCCGCAGCGGTTCAAAATCACTTGGATTGCGGCGTGGGGAATGCCAAAATTGCTGCGAGCTTAGCCCACCCGAACTTCCAACTCCGACAGACCGACACGTGCGTCCTTTCCTGGCCTTCAAAGTCCTGCTGTTTACCCTGATAGTCCCCGGCGCGGTGCTGATTTACCTGCCTTACTACTTACTTTCGGATCCGGAGAACTGGCAGACAGTAAATGCGGCATGGGCGATACCTGCCGGCTTGTGTATCATGCTGGGCCTAGCTATTTACCTGCGCTGCGCCTGGGATTTTGCTGTCGCGGGCTTGGGTACGCCAGCGCCTATCGATCCACCGAAGAAACTGGTAGTGAGCGGCTTGTATCGGCGGACCCGCAATCCGATGTTTCAAGGCGTATTGCTGGTGCTGCTAGCGGAATGTTTGCTGTATGCCGATCCGGGCCTGATAGGCTATGCCGGCTCGATTGCGCTGTTTTTTCATATTACCGTGGTGTTTCGCGAAGAACCGGATTTGACCAGCCGGTTTGGTGCGTCTTACAGCCACTATTGTCGGCAAGTGCCGCGCTGGGGTTTTGCGTTAAAAGCCTTTTCCCCGGAGCCGATTTAACGCACGTGCTGCGCTTTGACTAGGATTTGTTTTTAACTCACCCACCTTTTGCTGCCATGAAGGAAATACTCAAGCATTTCATCTTTGCCGAACTGATTTACCACGAAGACCCGGCCACATTCGGCGACGACGACAACCTGTTGGACGCCGGCCTGGATAGCATGGGCATCATGCGTTTAATCATGTTCGCCGAGAAAGAATTCGGCGTGACGCTGCCTGACACCGAAATCGAACCGGATAACGTCGGCAGTCTGAACTCGCTGGAAAGCTGGATCCGCCGTAGCGGTTACGCCGGATGACAAACTCTCAAGAACAGCTCTTCAATCCCGGCGATTATTTTACCTACGTACTCGATCAAGAAATTCGCAACGCCGGGATGCCCGGCGGATATTGCGGGTTTGCCTTGCAGTTGGCCCAAACGCCGGATTTGTCCGATCTGCAAAAGCGCCTGGATTTGCTGGTGGAGCGCTTTCCTCAATCCTCAGCCGTTATTCAGCCGAGCGGCAAGCGTTTCGCCTGGGTCGCCACCGGCGACCCGATACCGCTGGAACTACATCAGTGCCAACCCGGTGCGGATGAGGTGGAGGAATCGCAGCGTTTGCTGTTGGACATTTTCAATCGCCCGGAATCCCGGCCGCTGACCGTGCACTGGATAGCCGGCGCGGAAGGCGGCACTTTGCTGCTGATTTGGTTGCATCCTCTATTGGATGCGCGCGGCTGCAAGATATTGCTGGATTTTCTGTCGTCCGAACGGCCGGAAAGCTTCAAGGAATCTTCGTCCTTAATCGAAGCCAAACTGGCGCAATGGAGCTTCTGGAAAAAACTACAGTTGTTTTTCAAAGCCAAACGCCACAATACCGCCGCCAATAGCCTGGATAGTTGCCTGCCCACACAAATTGAACAAGGCCCGCAGCGCCTGCACTTAAAAATACAGCGCTTCGATGCTGACCAATCGCAACGCATCGCCAAGTTGGCGCAACAAGCCACTGGCTTGACCGGGCGTACCTTGTACTATCTCGGCTGCTTCATGCGGGCGATGGAACTGGTCGGCCCGCCGGCCGCTAAAGACGGTTATTGCATCCCTTATGCGTTTAACCTGCGCCGCCAGAACGCTCCGACGCCGGTATTCGGCAATCATATCGGCTGCCTGTTCGCCCGCGCCACTCGCGAGCAAGTGCGGGATAGAACAGGTTTGTTTGCGCATCTAGTCAGCGAACATAAGCAAGTGGTCCGCGATGAACTGGACCTGGCCTACCTGCCGCTGATGTGGCTGGGCCAATGGCTATCGCCCGACAAATACGCCAAAGTCTTGCGTAAACAACACAGCGGCGGCGAGTTGAGCTCGCTGTGGTTTTCCGACATCGGCGAACTGTCCTGGCGCAAGCAAGGCTTTCTCGGCGTCCCAGTAACTGATTTGTCCTTAATGTGCTGGATGAGCTTGCCGCCCGGTTTGGCGCTGCTGGCCTGCCAACTCGACGGCAAGCTGGTTTTGTCCTATAGCTACTTGTCGCCGGCGATCGACGAATCTTGGTTGGATGCGGTGATCGCACGGATGAATGTTGAGTTATTGGATAGCCCATGATACTCGCTCATCTCCACCCATCGTTCCCACGCTCCAGCGTGGGAATGCAGTTAGAACCGCTCCAGCGGTTCTGGACGCGGGAGCGTGGGAACCATAAAATCGTCATTTTTTAGCGAAGCCTAAACCGATGTTGCTAGCGCCTTTTCTACACCAATGCCAACTCCAGCCCGACGCCCCGGCTTTGCAAGAGCAAGACCGGCAAGTCAGCTATCGGCAATTACTGCAACAGGCCCAAACCATTGCCGCTGCCTTGCAAGCAAGAGGCGTCCGCCCCGGCCAGCCGGTCGCGGTGCATCTGGATCGCGGTATCGATGCCGCCTGCGCGCTGTTCGGTGTCTTGTTGGCGGGAGCCTGCTATGTGCCTTTAGATCTGAAGAATCCGGCACCCAGACTGAGCTTTATCGTCGCCGATGCTCGGGTTTGCGCAGCAGTAGGATCGGATTCGGCGCCTGACTGGCTAGATGAAAATTTGTGGCTGGACATCGCCAGCTGTAACGACGGTGTTCCAGCTCCAGTTGAAATTCCCGCCGAAGCGCTGGCGGCGATTTTGTATACCTCCGGCTCCACCGGGCAACCGCGCGGCGTGGCGCTTAGTCACCGGGCGATTTTGGCGTTCACATCCTGGGCCGCCGACTTGCTGGCCTTAACGCCTGCCGACCGCATCGCCAGCAGCGCGCCGTTTTTCTTCGATCTATCCACCTTCGATCTTTACGCCGTATTAGGCTGCGGTGCCAGCCTGCATTTCATCCCGGCCGGCTTGACTATGGCCCCGGCTAGGTTGAGCGCGTGGCTGAGCGAACAAGCCATCAGCGGCTGGTACACCGTGCCATCCTTGCTGGCCTTCCTCGCCTACAAGGGCAATTTAACGCAAACCCCGCTCGCCGCGTTGCGCTTTCTCATCTTCGCCGGCGAAGTGTTTCCCACCCCTGCCCTTATCGATCTGGCAGCCAGTTTGCCACAAGCGGCGCTGTACAATTTCTTCGGCCCCACCGAAACCAATGTCTGCTGCTATTGGCCGGTACAACGCGAGCGCTTGATCGCCGATCAAGCCATCCCCATAGGCTGGCCCGCCGCCGGTTGCGAACTGAGCTTGCTAGCCGATACCGGTGAATTGCTGGCGCGCGGACCGACGTTGGCCAGCGGCTACTGGCGCGATGGCCGGGTGCAAGCCTTTTTAAACGCCGACGGCTGGTACGCCACCGGCGACCGCGCCAGCGTGGAACAAGGCGAATACCGCTTCCACGGTCGCCTGGGGCGGATGCTGAAATGCTCCGGCTACCGGGTCGAGCCGGCGGAAATCGAAGCCGTCGTCAATGCCATCCCCGGTATCAAAGGCTGCGCGGTGATCGGCATGGACGATCCCACCGCCGGCCAACGTCCGGCTTTGGCATTGGTTTTGGAACCAGAACTGAACATCGCCGAGATTCGCAAGGTGCTTAGCCGCCAATTACCGGCCTATATGCAGCCGAGCCGTTTTCTGGTTTTGGAAGAATTGCCGCGATTGGCTAATGGAAAGATGGATTACATCCACTTAGCTCTTATGCTTTTAGCCTAAAGTTTGGGCGGAGATAAAACTGATTGCTTCTATTGCGAGAGTTATCCCAATCGCTGTGATATATGGACGCATGGTAATCGCGACGCTGGAGCGTGGGAACGATCTGAAACTGCATTAATCAAAAGCTTCTTAATGGAAATGAATATGGCTTTGAATAATAAAAAACAAACAGTACTTACGATCTTATTCAGTGTGTCCTTCTGGATATTTGTTTCAACGGTGGCATCAGCTGAAAATAGTATACCCGTTATCACATTGCAAACATATTGTCCATTATGCACTTGTGTTCGTGATTATAAAATCGATATATTCAACAACGGTAACGTTCATTGGTACGGCAAACATTATGTGCATATAAAAGGGCATAGGTATAAAAAAATAGATAGAACAAAAATTAAAGGATTAATAGAAAAGTTCGAAGAAGTTGATTTTTTTGACCGCCCTGAAAGTTATTTAACGGAAATGAAAAAAAAACATCAAATATGGACTGATATGTCATATATGAAAATTACGTTTAATTCGAACAAAAAAAGCAAATCGGTTGTTTATGGTAGAGCATTAATGGAACTTGAAGATGCTATTAACAGGCTGGTGAAAAACTCGAAAAGCCAAGTAAGCTAAGGCATAGATGAGCCGCCAACTGTTAAAATAGGCTACCTAAATTTGGAGCCTTTCAATGCGCGGACACGATGCCATCCAAAACAA
>NZ_JAXARY010000033.1:0-47110 GCF_033949435.1 Methylomonas defluvii
GCGCTGCAGATTTCATTGAAAACATGCGGATCGTTTTCGACGAACATCTACCGCGCTGGAACTATCGGGCTATTCCTCAAACCAACTAATTTCAGGAAGTTATTTTTGGCGGAATCCTAAGGGTGACATTCTGGTAGTACGGGTAAACGGAAGTGCTGATTTGGTAGGTGGATTTATTGTGTGTGAGCAGAAATATGATGGTATTTATTGAGATCACTTTATTCGCATGAGAGTTTCACAAAATATCTTAGTCCCTAAGTTTCTTCGTCTTGTTTGGATCATCGCAGTTAGTTCGAGATCGAATAAAAGATTTATTCGTTACCACAGCAGGGCAGAAGACGGTAAACCAAGGGCATATTTCTTCGCTAATAATTCCGCTATTGAGTGTTTCCGAACAACACCGCATCGTCGCCAAAGTCGAAGAACTGATGGCCCTCTGCGACCAACTAAAGTCCCGCCTCGCCGCCGCTAATCAATTACAGCAAAAGCTGGCGGATGGGATGGTTGAGCGGGCCATGATGTCATGATGTTTTGCTCAAAGCTTGAACAGCAAAGCCGCCTTCAATCATTTTTCAGAGCGTTTATACCCATGGGCCGTCGCTATATCGTCCGCTGAGCCGGCCTGTGCTGGGCGGAGCCGATGTGGCCGGTGTACAAGACACCCGGCGCGCTGCTCATGAACCATGCCGTATTCCCCAACAAAACCTAAAGGCGCGTCATTGCTGATGCTGTGGATTATTGCGTCCGGCTGCCGGTAATTTGCCACAGATGTAAGGGCTGGCGGCTTGTAAAGTGCTTATGCCGGCAAATAGCAAGGGTTTGCGACCCGACCGATCAATGGTCGCCGCCGGTCAGATTGCAATAGGCATTGCTTTTTGGCTCCGGCCGGCAAAGGGAGGCGCTGGCCAAGAGCATCAGCGATTTGAATGGGTGTGCCCAAAACGGTAGGTGGATGAACGCTTCGTTTAAACACGGATCGGTTCAAGTCGCGGTTTGGAACCACCTTTTTTCGGTGGGATTTATTGATATTTCAAAGGAGCCAGTCAAATGAACACGCAAATAAATCAAAATTTTAGGGTTCTGAATGCGGAAGAACTGCAACAGGTAGCCGGCGGTTGGTGCGGAACGCCTTACCCCGGTTTTTGGAAAGGGCCAAAACCCGGTCCGCTGCCCGACTTGTTTAGTGGCGCGGTCAGCAAGCTATCCACGGTCAGTTTAAACCCGCAGCCGTTGCCACCCGCTGAAATCGGCTTTTTCGCGCAGTAAGCGCTTAAGCTTAGAAGAGCCGACCCCGTGCCGGCTTTTTTACGTGGTGCACAGCAAATAAAGGCTGAGTTAGTTTCCTAGAGAAAAAGCCCATGCCGCCAACATTTTGCATGCTAACGGCATGGCAGGTAGGAGGGAAGAGTTACGCGCCGGCTGTTTTGCGTTTACCCAAGCCCATGACGCCCAGGATGCCGCTTAGAAACAGCCAGGTGGCTGCCGGCAGCGGTACCGCGGCAACGCCGGATACCGAGAAGGCTTGGTTAAAGGTGGTGCCGCCGACGATGTCGGTGCCGATTCTCAGCCAATCCGGGTCCAGGTTGCCGTCGCGTATCCAGGATTGCAAATCCGGCGTGAACGGGCCGCTGCCACCGACTATCGGTTTAGCAGCCGACAACCAGAGGAAATTGCCGTTTTTCAATTCCACCTGCGGCACGAAAAAGTAATGGTCGGCCGCCAAGGAGATGGCGTTGTTAAAATTAATGTCAAATCTGACTTCCTGCCCGGAAACGGCGCCTTCGCCGCCGGTGGTTTGGTTGGGCAGCGGATGAATGCCGTTGATTACCGAGTTGCCGGCCAAGGCGTTGCTGTTTAGTAATGTGACGCTGTAGCTCAAGGAGTTGTCAGCCGACTCGCGGCCCAAAAACGCCACATCCGAAGGCGAGTTGACGCGGGTGGGGACGCGGCCGGAGGGCGGATTTACGGAATCCTTACCAAATACCCGGTAGATTTCCACATTCACATTGGCGATGTCACTCAGGGTGGCGCCGTTGGCGAGCAAACCGGTGAACGTGGCTTGGTTTAGCTGGGTATGTTGCGTTAACACAAAGTCGTCCGCTGATTCTATTTCCCGGCTGGTGCCGCCGGCTTGCGCGCCAGTGGCGATTCGGTAATCCGGGCCGCCGGTGCTGAACGAGAAGGCTGCGGCGTCGGCGTTGGCGGCGAATAAGGTGGAAACGGCCAAAAGAGGGATTAATTTGCTTTGCATGTCGGTACTCCTAAAAGGGTTAAAGTGCTGAGAATTGGTCTCGGATAAAGAAACTGCTGGCAGCTTCTGTCTCTAACAATGCAAGTAGCGTGCCAAGAAAGTTTTTTATAAATATATGTTTAAAATCATTTAGTTAGGATTTGGTTTTTCCTTGTTTGTGCCGGCGGGTGGGTGCGACGAAAGTTGCAGCAAAGGTGCTGGAAAGCGCTGCGATGCCGGTCAATCAGCGGCGGAGGGCGGTTGACAGAGTGGCTTATTCAGCAACTTTTGTCTCAGGGTGGGTTAACGGAAGGCTTAAATGTAGCGCGATGGCCGCAGCAAAAAGCCGTTGATCCAGCGTGAAATTTAGGCTTACCGCGATTTCAATCGAGGATAGAATGAAGACCGGATTCGTAAACCACGCTTTGACACACGTAAACATGACGCAAAAAAGTATGTTTGGGCTTTTTTTAGCGGCTGGCATGGGGATGGCCTTAACGATGGCCGCGCGGGCGCAAACCCCGGAACCGCTGGCGCCCTTGCCGCTCACGGTGGCTTTAGATGCCCCGCGCGTGGTGTTGGGCCAACGCTTATTTCACGATCCCAAACTCTCCGACCAAGGCCAGCGCTCTTGCGCCAGTTGTCATCCGCTGGACAGCGGCGGCATGGATGGCAAGGTCCGCGCCGCAGCGGCGGACGGGGTGTCGCGGCTGCGCAATACTCCCAGTTTGTTCAATGTGTCGTTCAACTACTTTTTTAATTGGGATGGGGTAGTCACCACGCTGGAGGCCCACACCGAAAAAGTCATGCTGAACCCGAAAATCATGAACGCCAAATGGCCGGAGTTGATCGAGCGTTTGCGCGCGGTGCCGGATTATGTCGATGCGTTTAGCCGAATCTACCCGGACGGATTGACCAAAGCCAATGTGGTCGACGCCTTGAGCCATTTTGAGCGCAGTTTAGTCACGCCCAATGCCCGCTTCGACCGTTTTCTAAGTGGTGAAACCGCGGCGCTTGACGCTGACGAACAGGAAGGCTTTCATTTGTTCAAGGCCTTGGGCTGCGTGGCCTGCCATCAGGGCGTCAATATCGGCGGCAATCTATTTCAGAAGTTCGGGGTATTCGGTGCACCGCAAGGGCCGCAAGAGCCAGTGGACGAGGGCCGCTACAGCGTCACCGGCAACGACAGAGACCGCGGCGTGTTTCGGGTGCCAAGCTTGCGTAATGTCGCTGTGACCGCGCCCTATTTTCACGACGGCCGCGCCGCCACGCTGGAAGCGGCGGTGGATACGATGGCCGAGCATCAATTGGGCAAGCGGCTGGCGGCGAAGCAGCGCGATGCTATCGTTAAATTTCTAAAGACATTGACCGGGGAATACGCCGGCAAGGCTTTGGTTGCTAGCCAAGCAGCCAAGCCATGATCGCGATTTCCTGGCGGCCCAGGCTGATCGTCGCCGGTCTGTTACTGGCCTTGACCTATCTCTGGCTACAAAGCGCCAGCCCGGAACTGGAACGGCGTAACCGCCTGCAAACCACGCTGCGCATCATCGAACTACGCGATGCGGAACTGATGCGCGATATTTTGCTGGCCCGCGCCGGCCTGCTGGCCAACTACGATGCACTGACCCAAGCTGGCCAGGAGTTGCTGCGTTTGTCGCAGAGTTTGCAAACCGAATTGCAAGCGGTGGAGGCGGCGGAGCAATCGCTGGGCAATTTAGCGGACCAGCTAACCGCAACCGTGCAGGAACGCTTGGGGCAGATCGAATACTTAAAATCCGATAATGCCTTGTTGCGTAATTCGGTGATGTCCTTCGACGAAATCGGTAAAACCTTGCGCGCTGCTGCGAAGCCCGGTGATGCCGTCAAGCTGGGCAATTTATGGCGCTTGATGTTTAGTTTCATGGACAGCCCGCAGCCGGAATTGGCCGTGGAAATTCAGCAGGAGCTTGATCGGCTGGCCGGATTGGCCGCGCAGTCGGATGACTATCGGGTGCTGATCGCCCACGGCCGGCTGATTATCGAGGTGTCGCCGAAGGTGGATACGCTGCTGCGGCAGATCATCGCTCAGCCTATCGTCAGCCGAGTCGATGATTTGCAACAAGCCCTGCGCCAGTACAGCGGCAGCGTGGAGCAACAAGCCGAAGCCTATCGTTTGGCGTTGTATTTAGTCGCGGTCGTCCTGCTGGCGTATTTGCTGTATCAATTTGTCCTGCTCAGGGCGAATACGCTGGCGTTACGAAAGGCCCACGCCAATTTGCAACAAGAAACCAACGAGCGCTTGCAAGCCGAATCCTGGTTGCGGGAAAGCGAAGCCCGGCTGCGCGCCATCACCGACTCGGCGCATGAAGCGATTGTCTCCGTGGACATGCAAGGCAATATCGTGTCCTGGAACCAGGGCGCACAGCTGATGTTTGGCTTTCCGGCAGACCAGGTGCTGGGTCAGCCGTTTCAGCAGTTGCTGGCAAACCCGGCGCCTGATTTTTTTGCACAAATCCAGGAAGTACAAGGCGCAAATCGACTTAGTAGCCCAATGCGGGAATTGAAAGCGTTAAGGCGGAACAACAGCGTGTTTCCAGTTGAGTTGTCGCTATCCAGTTGGACGCGCGGCGCCGAGCGCTATTTGACCGCGATCATCCGCGACATTAGCGTGCGCAAGCAACTGGAACAGGTGGCTCGCCAGCAAGAGTTGCAACTGATTCAGGCCAACAAAATGACTGCCTTGGGTACTTTGGTGTCCGGCGTCGCGCATGAAATCAATAACCCCAATCAACTGATTCTGTTTAATTCCGGCTTGCTCGCCGATATTTGGAGCGATGCGCTGGAGGTGTTGGAAGAGCATTATCAAGCGGCCGGCGAGTTTTCCTTGGGCGGCTTGCCTTACAGCGAAATGCGCAATAGTGCGGCGGTGTTGATCCGCGATGTCAGGGATGGCGCCAAACGCATCGAACGCATAGTTGCCGAATTGAAAAACTATGCCCGCCCGCCCAGCAGCGAGGCTCCGGTATCTTTTGCAATTAACGAGGTGGTGGAGCGGGCGGCGGGTTTACTGAAGCATTTGCTAGACCAAAAAACCCGGCACTTCAAAACCGATTTGGCCGAGGGCTTGCCTGAGCTGCGCGGCAATCCGCAGCAAGTGGAACAGGTGCTGGTTAATCTATTGATCAATGCCCTGGAAGCACTCCCGGATCCGGAGAAATCCGTCAGCGTTACCACCAAGCTAATGAATGACGGCCGGCAGTTAAGTGTGGAAGTTCGAGACGAAGGTGTCGGTATCGCCGCCGAACATATCGAGCAACTCTGCGACCCGTTCTTTACCACGAAACAGGCTAATGGCGGCACCGGTTTGGGTTTGGCGATCAGCGCTTCATTGCTGCGCGCCCAGGGTGGTAGCTTAAGTTTTTCATCCGCGCCGGGGCAAGGCACCTGCGCACGGGTTATTTTTCAGGTCAATCTGGGGCCGGCGATGGCAGACAATCATGCAATGTAAAGACCTGGGCAAGCTGCCTATTTTGTTGGTGGACGACGAAGCGCAATTGCTGCACAGCGCTAGTCTGGTATTGCGTAGTGCCGGCTTTGCCGAGGTGCTGACGCTGGACGACAGCCGGGTGGTATTGCCATTGCTGGCAAGCCGGCCCATCGGCGTAATAGTGCTGGATTTAACCATGCCTTATCTGTCCGGCAAGGCTTTATTGGAGCAGATCGCCGCCGAGTATCCGGAAATTCCGGTGATCATGATGACCGCCACCAACGATTTGCAGATTGCTGTAGAGTGCATGCGCAGCGGCGCCAGCGATTATTTACTCAAGCCGGTGGAGCAAAGCTGTCTGGTGGCAGCGGTGCGGCGGGCGGTGGAAAGCCGGGTGCTGCGCGCGGAATTTTTGTCGCTGAAAGAACGGATGCTCACCAACAGCCCGCATGAACCCAGCGCGTTTGCCGAGATCGTCACGCAAAGCCCGGCCATGTTTGCCATCTTCCGCTATATCGAAGCCATCGCCGCCTCCCCGCAGCCGGTGTTGAT
The DNA here is from genome assembly GCF_033949435.1 of Methylomonas defluvii. Taxonomy (NCBI): domain Bacteria; kingdom Pseudomonadati; phylum Pseudomonadota; class Gammaproteobacteria; order Methylococcales; family Methylococcaceae; genus Methylomonas; species Methylomonas defluvii. The sequence goes on from NZ_JAXARY010000033.1 coordinate 6,249, forward strand.
TACCGGCGAAACCGGGGCGGGCAAGGAGCTGATTGCCCGCGCCTTGCATCGGCTGTCCGGGCGCGCGGGTGATTTGGTGGCGGTCAACGTCGCCGGCCTGGACGACACGCTGTTTTCCGATACGCTGTTCGGCCATGCCAAAGGCTCGTTCACCGGCGCCGAGCGCGCTCGTGACGGTTTGTTGGCCAGTGCCGGCGATGGCACGTTGTTTCTGGATGAAATCGGCGACCTCAGTATCGCTTCGCAAGTCAAGTTGTTGCGTTTATTGCAGGATGGTTCGTTTTATCCGATAGGTGCGGATCGGCCCCGGCAGAGCAGGGCGCGCATCATTGTGGCGACCCATTGCGACGTCAGACGGCAAGTTGAACTCGGCACCTTTCGCAAGGATTTATACTTTCGCTTGCGGACCCATCATATCCAACTGCCGCCGCTCCGTGAACGCCGGGAAGACTTGCCGCAACTGACGCTGCATTTTGTGGAGAAGGCCGCCGACAGCCTGGGCAAGCCCGCACCCAGCGTACCGCCGGCGTTGTTTCAGTGGTTGCATAATTACCCGTTCCCCGGCAATATCCGCGAGCTGGAAGGCATGGCCTTCGATGCGGTCGCCCGTAGCCAGGGCGCGGTGCTGTCCTTGCAGAGTTTCAAGGAGGCCATTGCCGATCAAATGCCGACGCCCGGCGATGCTAGTGTCATGGACGGGATGTCGGCCTCGTCCGGCAGTTTTCCGGAGCGCTTGCCGACTCTGAAGGAAGCCGAGGAGTCGCTGATCAGCGAGGCTTTACAGCGCGCCCAAGGCAATCAAGGTGTCGCCGCGGGTTTGCTGGGCATCAGCCGGCAGGCTTTAAACAAGCGGCTGATTCGCCGCGACGCGGAGAGCTTCTGAGTCCAAGAACTACTTGTCCGGGCCGGCGTATCAGCCGATAAAACTTAATAAAACAACGCCAAGGAGAGCCAAGCGTGGCTTTAATATCATTACGACAACTTTTGGATTATGCCGCCGAACACAGCTTTGCCGTGCCGGCTTTCAACATCAGCAACATGGAGCAAGTGCAGGCCATCATGCAGGCGGCGGATGCCTGTGACAGCCCGGTGATCATGCAAGGTTCGGCTGGGGCTAATCGCTATGCAGGCGAGGTGTTTCTGCGGCATTTGATCTTGGCCGCCGTCGAGCAATATCCGCATATTCCGGTGGTGATGCACCGCGATCACGCGCCATCGCCGGACATTTGCGCGCAAGCTATTCAATCGGGATTTAGTTCGGTGATGATGGATGGCTCTTTACTGGAGGACATGAAGACGCCGGCGTCTTTTGCCTATAACGTCGAGGTGACCCGCCGCGTGGTGAACATGGCGCATGCCTGCGGCGTGTCGGTGGAAGGGGAAATTGGTTGCCTGGGTTCGCTGGAAAATCAGCAGGATGCGGATCACAGCCGCTTGCTGACCGATCCCGACGAGGCGCTGGAATTTGTCGAACAAACCCAAATCGATGCCTTGGCGGTGGCCATAGGCACCAGTCATGGCGCGTATAAATTCAGCAAGCCGCCGACAGGTGAGGTGCTGGTGATCAGCCGCTTAAAAACCTTGCAACAGCGTCTGCCGAATATGCATTTTGTGATGCACGGCTCCAGTTCGGTGCCGCAAGACTGGCTGCAAGTCATCAACGCATACGGCGGCGATATTGCAGAAACCTATGGTGTGCCGGTGGCGGAAATTGTGGAAGGCATTAAATACGGGGTGCGCAAGGTCAATATCGATACCGACTTGCGCATGGCGTCCACCGGCGCGATTCGCTGCTTTGTCGCCCAACCGGAACATGCCGCGGAATTGGATGCCCGCAAGATTTACCAAGCCGCCAGAGACGCCATGCAGACGCTTTGCCAGGCGCGTTATGAAGCATTCGGTTCGGCTGGACATGCCGGCAAGATTAAAGTGGTGCCATTAAGCCGGATGGCGAAAAGCTATTGTTGAGATAGGCAAACGCCGAGCGGGTTTTTCGCAAAGTTGCCTATGATTTTCTGACCCTTGAGCGTCATGCTTACCTATCCTGCGGGCTTGTCGTTGGCAATCCCGTAAAGCCCGACTGGGCAGTTCCGACAGAAATCCCGCCTTAACCCCCGCTATTTTCACTCGATGTAAGACTAAAAAAATAATTATCTTAATAATGCTACAATTCACGGCCGATTAGGTTTGTCCGAAAGTGAGTCCTTTATTTTTTATCCGTGATAACGAGAACGGGCTACAGCGTAGTCATTAGGAGGAAATGTGAGAGTTTTGGCTATTGTGTTAATTGCATCGCTTGTATGTTTGATGGGTGCTTGCAGCAAGGCGAATCAGATCAATGCCCGGAGTTTACAGACTGCGCAGAAGTCGGTTTTTTACATCAAAGAACATTTACCGGAAGCCGAACGTATGCCGTTTGAGGTTTCCTATTGGTTATTGCGCGAGCAAATCAAGAATAACGATGAGTTCTTGCAACTCATTGACGGTAAGACATCAAAAGAGTTGATCGATCTGGGCAAGGAAAATTTTACGAAGCGTAAAGCGGCCGGCGACAAGGAATATGCCCGTTACGAGAATTGGGAGCAGATGATTGCTAAGTCTGCGCAACAACGCAACGCTCAAGAAACCGCCGATAGCGCCGATCCGCGCGACAAAAAGGATTACCCCCGCGTCGACTACAAAATGCACGCGATGTAACTCGCGCATTTATGCGTCTGCTACTGGTCGAGGACGATCCGGCCTTTGCTTTGCCGCTGGCGGCTGATTTGCGCGGCGCCGGCTACGTCGTCGATACCGCAACCGACGGTGCGCAGGGCGAGTTCCTGGGTGCCACCGAGCCCTACGATGCTGCGATTCTCGACTTGGGCTTGCCCAAGCTGGCCGGCCTGGAAGTACTGAAATGCTGGCGCGACGCCGGCAACCACATGCCGGTGATTGTCTTGACCGCCCGCGATGCCTGGTACGAAAAAGTCGACGGCTTCAAGGCCGGCGCCGACGACTATGTCTGCAAGCCCTTCCACCCCCAAGAATTGCTGGCCCGCTTGCAGGCGGTGTTGAAGCGGGTGCACCATTTCAACCAAGCCAAACTAAAGCTGTTCGGCGTCGAACTGGACGAAGACGAACAAACCGCCCTGGTTGACGGCGGCGAAGCTCAACCGCTGACGGCTATCGAATTCAGGCTATTGCGCTACTTCATGCTGAATGTCGGCAAGGTGTTGAGTAAGGCGCAGCTGGGCGAACACGTCTACAGCGAATCGGCCGAGCCCGACAGCAACGTCCTGGAAGTCTATGTCAAACGTCTGCGCAAGATCGTCGGCACCGATTTGATTCATACTCGGCGCGGCCAAGGCTATCTGTTCGGTCTCAAGCCTTGATGTCCTTACGCAAGCGCTTGGGCCGCGGCCTGATCGCGGTGCTGGGGGCGATATTCATTCTGCACTGGATCGCTGCCGACTGGATCATCCGCAGCGCCGCCGAAAAGCAAATGGCCAACCGTCTGGCCGACGACGGCTATTCGTTGCTGGAATCTCTGGCCTACAGCGACGCCGACCAAGTCGCTTTCAATAGTTTCCATATCAGTTCGGTCTACAACCGCCGGCTATCCGGCCACTATTACTTAGTCAAGGTCGATGCCCAGGCCTACCCGTCGCCGTCTTTGCTGGATTTTCCGTTAGCGGTCGAGGCCGTCGGGCCGGAACAATCGATGCTGTACCATGCGGCCGGGCCCGAGAAAACGCCGCTGTTGGTCTTGACCTTGGGCGCGGTCCGTTTCGGCCATCGTATCAACATCAGCGTGGCCGAAGACCTGTCGGCGGTCGACCACGACATCACCGCCATTCGCGTGGCTTATTTGGGTTTGACCTTGCTGATATTGTTCAGCGCCATCGGCTTGCTGCGCTGGGACATCCAGCGCGCGTTAAGTCCGCTGGCCACGGTACGCGCCGAACTGGAGCAGGTGGCCGGCGGCGGCAGGCAGCATATCGGCAGCGAGGTGCCGGCCGAAGTCCAACCGCTGGTCGAGGAAATCAACCATTTGCTGGAATTGGTGGCGCGCCGCTTGCAACAATCGCGCACCGCGATGGGCAATCTGGCGCACGCGCTGAAATCGCCGATGGCGCTATTGCTAAGAACCGGCGAAGACCCGCATTTCGATGGCCGGCCGGACCTGCGTTCGCGCCTGGATGAGCAAAGCCAGGCCATCCGCCATTGCATCGAACGCGAGTTAAAACGGGCGCGGATCGCCGGCGACCAGCAGGCGGCGCCGGCTTTCAACCCGCATAACGAAATCATCGCCCTGAAAAAGACCCTGCGCGCCATTTACGCCGACAAGCCGCTGGACATTCAAGTCACCGCACCCAAGCAACTGCTGCATTTCGACCGGGAGGACTTGATGGAAGTCCTAGGCAACCTGCTGGATAACGCCTGCAAATGGGCGAAGCAGCGGATTGATGTCGAATTGGCGCTGGAAGGCGGGGTGGTGATTCGGGTCGCCGACGACGGCCCCGGTTGCCAAAACGAAGATCTGGCCTACCTGACTCAACGCGGCCGGCGCCTGGATGAGTCGGTGCAGGGCCATGGCCTGGGTCTTGGTATCGTGTCGGACATCGTCAACACCTACCATGGCGCAATATATTTTGGCCGCAGTAAGGTTCTGGGCGGCTTTTTGGTAACGGTGAGTTTGCCGTTGCATCGCTAAAACCGGATTTAAAGCGCCGGGATTTTCAGTTTCGATTCAGTTGGCTTGGTTACATTGCGCCCCGGTATTCAGTTTCGGCCTGCCGGGGCTTGGATGCGTTGTTAATCAATATTCAATCCGAAGTGAATCATATGCCCAAACAACATGGATTATTGCCGGCTTTGCTAGCGGGTGTGATGGCCGGGAGCGTGGCGGCGGCCGAACCCGAGGCCCATTCGCCTTCAGCCGAGAATGCCGTCGACACGCTGACTAGCGTCGAAGTCGAAGAAAGCGTCGAGAAAGCCGCGACCTTCTCCGGTTCCACCGCGGTGATCAGTAAAGACACGTTGGAGCGCGATCAAGTGTTCACCGTCAACGAAGCCTTGCGCAAGGCGCCCGGCGTGTATGTGCGCGACGAGGAAGGCTTTGGCCTGCGGCCGAATATCGCCTTTCGCGGCCAAAACCCGTTCCGCTCCACCAAGGTGTTGTTTCTGGAAGATGGCATCCCGTTCAACTTCGCGCCCTACGGCGACAACGACATCTACTACCATCCGCCGATCGAGCGCTACGACGGCATCGAGATTTACAAGGGCGCCGATTTGACTCAATTCGGCCCGCAGACCATCAACGGTGCGATCAATTATTTGACGCCCAAGGTGCCGACCACGCCGGGCGGTTTCGTCAGCTTTACCGGTGGCAACCGCGATTACCTGAACGGCCACGCCCGTTACGGTGGCATGGCCAAGAACGTCCAGGGCCTGGATGCCATCGGCGGTGTAGTCGATTACATCCACAAGGAAGGCATGGAAAACCGCGACAATACCTTTGCCGTGGTCGACGACGCCAACTTAAAAAGCATTATCGATTTCGACGCCCGCAACCGCCTGACTCTGCGCGGCGATTTCTACCACCAGGACGAACAAGGCGCGGCCTTCGGTTTGACCGATGCCGAATACCGCAAACTGGGCGCACGTTACAATCCGGACAAAAACGCCAATTTTACCAACGACCGCTGGTCCACCTCGGCCACCTACGAGCACAGCTTTACTAACGACGTAACGCTGGAAACCAGTTTTTACTGGTCGGCGTACGAGCGAAACTGGTGGCGGCAGCAAAACGAATTTCCGACCGAGAACCAGTGCGTAAGCCGAGGCATCCCCACTTATGTGCAGGATCGGGAGAACGGCATTCCGGTCGATATGGATTTGTGTAATTACAACTCCGGCCGTTTGCGCAACTACGAAACCTGGGGCGTGGCGCCGACCTTGCACGCCAAGCACGACCTGTTCGGCATCGAAAGCCGGTTGGAGGCGGGTTTCCGGGCGCATTTCGAGAATCAGTATCGGCGCATGATTCGCGGCAGTACGGCGGATGCACGCGATGCGAGTAACCCCAACGGCGGCAGTTACGGCCAACTGACCGAGAATAACGAACGCTTTGCCGATGCCTATTCCGGTTTTGTGCAGAACAAATTCATCTGGAACGATTGGACCTTCACGCCGGGCGTGCGCGTCGAATCGGTCAGTTATCAGCGCAAGAATCTGCTGAACGGGGCGCAAGGCCAAAGCAGCCTGACCGAAATCCTGCCGTCGTTCGCGATGACTTATGCACCCATCGATAGCGCCGAGCTGTTTTTCGGCATTCACCGCGGTTTCGCGCCGCCCCGAGTGGAGGACGCGGTTTACAACGATACCGGCGGCTCGGCGGAAGTCGGCGCGGAGATCAGTTGGAACACCGAGTTCGGCGTCCGGGCCAGACCGGTGCGGGGCGTCAAAACCGAGCTGACCTATTTCCACAACGACTTCGATTCGTTAACCGTACTGGGCACGGTCGGCGGCGGCACGGTGCCGGTCGCGCAAGGCAAGGCCTTGTACGAAGGTATCGAACTGATGGCGCGGGCCGACTTCGGCGATGTGTTCAACTGGACTCACAACCCGTATGCGCAGATTGCCTACATGTGGTTGCCGACCGCCGAGACCACCGAAGCCTTCCGTTGCGTGCCGCTGTCCAGCGGCGCCTATCCGGCGAGTTGCCCCGGCGGCAATGTATTCGGTTCCGCGCCCGGCAAGCGCGCGCCGTATGCGCCGGAAAGCCTGTTGACCGCGACCTTGGGCTACTCGCATGCGATGGGTTTCGATGCTCACTTGGAAGCGGCCTTCGTCAGCGAGCAATACGCCGATTTTCTGAATCTGGACAGCGGCGCCGATCACCCCAACGGCCCGACCAGCAGCGCGGCTTTGGGCGGCAGCTACGGCAAGATCAACGACTACGTGGTGGTCAACTTCGCCAGCTCGTACAAGGTGCGCAAGGACTTGACCCTGTTCGTGTCGCTGAAAAACCTGCTGGACAACACCTACATCACCGACCGGGTGCGCGGTATTCAGTCCGGCATGCCGCGTCTGGTGCAGGCAGGGTTTAAGTACGAGTTTTGAGAGGCAGGGTTTTTTATTTTAATTTGGTTATGAAATATTTTTAATTCGTCTTATTTCTGCTACGATGGCGGCGTTTCTATAAAAATTCCTCAACCTTGCCGCTATCGGAGACAGAAGCATGACGCAACAATTATTACGACGGTTTTTAGTTGTAATGCTGGCGTCTGTGTCAGCTGTGCAGGCGCACCCGTTGCATTGGGCCGAAGAATCGGTCGGTTTTGGCAGCGGTTTGCTCCATCCTTTTTCCAGTTCCGATCACATCTTGACGATGCTCGCGGTAGGCATGTGGATTTGCCGGACAGGTAGCGGCAAATCGTTTGTTTGGCAGGTGTTATTGTTCTTGTGCATGTTGTTGCTGGGCGGCGGTTTGACCCTGATCCCGTTGCAGATTGCCCACGCTGAAACGCTGATGTATGCGAGCGTGCTGGTTTTGGGTTTGCTGTTGGCGTCGGGACGCAAATTGCATTGGGTTTTTTCGTTACTGCTGATTACAGGCGTCGCGGTGTTTCACGGTTATGTGCATGCTTTGGATATTTGGCTGGATGTTGAAGCGCTGGGCTATACGGCGGGCTTCGCTTTGGCGACTTCAAGTCTATTGGCAATCGGGGTTGCCGTAAACCTGGGTATCTTGATGTCACTGGCTAAGCTGGCCGGCCGGATGACCCAATAAATAGCCACGCCAAGCACTCGAAAATAATTTCAACCACAGGAGTCGCCCGCTCAGTAGCGTTTAATCTCAGATCAGGACAATTTGCTTTACCCGTTACATTTCATTTTAACTAAGAGGAAACACATGACATTTAAGAAAATTTTTATCGCATCAACTCTGCTGGTTTCGATTCTGGGCTTTTCCAGCGTGACATACGCAAAGGAAGTCCACAAAACCGTGCCAGAGGTGTTGAAAGAAGTGGATGCGCATATGCAAGCCGCTTTGGATGCGATTCCGTCCGCTGATTCGACAAAAATAGCCACGTTGATCAAGGAAGCGTCACAAAGCGCCAGCGAACTTAGCGCCAACTATAAATTCGAATTCGAACGCGACAAAGTAGTTTTGAAATTGAAAAAAGCCAGAGAATTGGCTAAAAAGTCGGATTTTGCTGCGGCAGAACAAGAACTTAAAGAAGCCAGAGAAGGCTTTGCCGGTCTGACAAAATTCCAGTAATGGCATTTTGACAACACAAATACTTCATGTATGCAGTTTGGGCAGCTTAGGCTGCCCTTTTTTTGCGCGGAAGAAAAATACCGGAAGTCGCTGCCGACTGGGCCGGCGTGGACAATTTAAGAGGCCGGAAAAAATAGCGCGATCAAGAAATAACGGGTCGTTTTGCACGGGATAGGCACGAAAATAAACGTCAAAAACGCCGATACCTCCCACTGTTATTCGATTGCGCCAACTTCGATGACGGCAGAAGTTGGCTCTTACTGTTGGTTAGAAAGCCTGGTTGGCAAAGGGGTTGAAACTGGGGCGTTGAACCACGTTAAAGCCAAATTCGGTGGCTTGGTGGCAGGCGTTGCAACCAGCGGTGAGCTTATCGTAATTGGCAATAAACTCAGCTTTGTTTTTGGCGTTTATCGCTTGTTCCAGCGCTGTGAGTGGCTGGTCGACATATTGGGCGATCAATTCCGGAATCGCTTGTTTGATCTGCTTATGCGTGGGGTGGTACTTACCGGCATCTTCCATGCCTTCGTGCAGTTCGTCGATTTCATAAGCCGCCAGTGCCCAGTTTTCGGCCTGACCGGCAAACCATAATTTGGCGTGGCGGGTGGCGGTTTGCGCCATGATTTCACCCAGGCCTGGCACGAAACCGGCGTCGGCTTGCGTTTCGTGGTGGTGGTGGGAGGCACAGGCGGTTAGCGATAATACTCAAGCGGCCAGTATGGTTGATTTAAATCGGATCGATGTCATAGGGGGGTTCCTTTGCAAGACAGAGTGAAAGCAGGCTATTGACTACCGGTGGCCGCGACATACGGTGGCGCGCCGGTATCTTTTCGTTCGGCCCGTAGCATGTGGTTACGGCAGGCAGGCCCGTTGTGGCCGGAGCGACGAAATCGGGGTTAACGCGGTGTATGAGCTGGATTGGGCTTTAGCCAGCGCGGCACGAAATAGGCCGCCAGCGCTATCAATCCGCCCAGCAACCCCACCACAATCCATAGGCTATTGCCGCTAGTGGCCGTTGGTTCCACAAGCAAGCCAACGGTCAGCGGCATGTGTAGCGCGCTGATCTCCGGTGGCGTATGCAAGTCGTTGTCCTCGACGAACAGCACAGCTTGGTATTTACCCGGCGTTTTAAAATCCACTGTCGTCGTCAATACGCCTTGCTTAACCACGGCCATGGGTAATTCGGCGATGGATTGGCCGTCTTCGCGTAATATTTTCAATGCCACCGGCTTCTTGCGTACATCCAGATCCAGCAAATCGATAGCAATCTGGGTTTTGCCGACGCGCGGCAGATCGACGCATTCGGCCTGAGGTACGGATTTGTCGTCCTTGGCACGATTAGGATCGATCTGGTAGGCGGCAAAATTGACCACGTAATAGTCATTGGTCAGCATGCAACCGTACAGATCGTAGCTGCCGTTGGCGCCTTTGCGGTTACCGCCCAGCGGCACCGATGCCATAGCCAGTTGCAAGCCGGTCGCGAACAACAATAAAGCAGCGGAAAGTCGGCTAATACGAATCATGGTTTGGCCTCCCCGGGCGCCGATTCGGCGACGATGGAAAATTTGGAAACCCCGCTGACGATTAGCCCGTCTTCGGTAATCACCCGGTAGCGGGTGGCGTAAGCGCCGGGCGGCAATGTTTGGGTGGTGGCGGTTAGCCGATGGCGTTCGCCGAGGACTAGGCGGGCATCGCCGTTGTCGACCCGCTTGCCTTGCGCATCGACAACCACGACCGAAGGTGAACGCTCGCCGACGTTACCACTGAACCAGAATTTCACCGTGCCGTCGAAACCGGTCACTTCGGCGTTATTTTTGGGGTCGGACTTTAACAGCACGCCTTCGGCAAGGCTAATTGGGCTGGCCAATGCCAGCAACACCGGGATGAATGGATTTAAAAGCTTACGCATGGAGTTTCCTTAGGGCAGGCCGAAGAAGCCGGCGATGAACAGTACCAGCGGGTCGGATAAGGGGTGAAAGAAGCCCAAGGTTATCGCCGCCAGACTAATGACGAAAACTCGGGTCCAGGTCGTCAGATCCAAATCCTGTTTGCGCCAGAGCAAATGAAATGCCAACCAACTCGATAACCAGACGCCGATAGCCAGGGTTTCCTTGCCCGTATACGAGCCTATGCTGCCGTCCGGCCCCTTGCCTTGCGAACCTGGAATCCAGTAGCCGAAGCTATGCACTAACTTGTCCAGGCCGGGCGACAATCGCGAAATATGGTGGCTGACCATCAAGGTCAAAAATGCCAATAATAGGGCCAGGCTGGCCGCTACCACCGGCCCGGAATAGAGGGGCTGGTTATTGGAATCAGTTTGGTTTTGATTATGTACCACGCGGGTCCCCGTCAAACAAAGCGCAGTTTGGCCAGTACCAAGCCAACCACGAAGCCGATCATCAGAAAACTCCATGACACCAGGATTGTGATGCCGACGAAGCGGGTCAGGTCGCGGCGCATTTGGATCGATAGGCCGTAGTAGTACAGTGTCGCGGTTGCCAATAGCATCAGCGGAAATGGGAACAGCGAGACGAATTCCTTGAATTCCATCAGCACGTTATGAATTGCTGGCACATGAGCCAGTATCCAGTCGCGCGGGCCGTCTTGACCGCGGTAGCGCATATAAATCCAGTTGCCGCTAATCGCGCCGGCCAGATTTAGCAGGGTGGCGGCCAGCAGCCAATGGCGCAACGATTCAAGTCTGACTTGCATGCCTTTTATCAACGGAATGGCGCGATGGGTAAGATAGGTGCCGACCACGACAGCGAGGATAGCGCTCACGCCATGCACGCCGGCCTTCAGGCTATACTCGCTCGGATACCAAAAGTCTGACGCCGTTAATATCAACAGCAGTGTTAAGGCAATACCGACTTGGCTGCGAATGACGAGTTTGCTGAAGTTGTCGTGTATGTAATGTCCGGTGGACATGAAAAATGCCTCTTGTTGTTTTAATCGCGCCGGCAGTGCGGCGGGTATCTATATCGGCGTAAACGCCAGCGAATCAGGGCTTTGCGTTATAATCGGCGATCCCATAACAATAACGACAGGAGCCGACTTTGGAACGTTTTACCATCTCTCTCAACGACGATTTGGCCGCCGAATTCGATCAATGGATTGCAGCGCGCGGCTACTCCAATCGTTCCGAAGCCGTACGCGATTTATTGCGCAAGGAAATCGAAACCAAGCGTCTCAGCAAGGATGAGGCCATCTACAGCATCGCCACGCTGTCCTATGTCTACAATCATCACGAACGCAATTTAGCCGAACGCCTAACCAGCCTGCAACACGACGCCCACGACCTGGTCGTGTCGTCCATGCATGTGCATCTCGATCACGACGACTGCATGGAAACTTTGTTCCTGCGCGGCATGACTCAACGAATCCGGTCGCTGGCAGACAAAATGTCCGCCGAAACCGGTGTGCGCCACGCATCGCTAAATTTGGTGCCGGTGAAAATGGCAATGTCGCATCACCAGCATGGTCACCACGATCATGCTCACAGCCACTTTCATCCGCGTACTTGAAGGCCCAAGTTAGCGGCACGAGCAGTTTATTGGCGAAGATAATAAGATATTTTGTTAAATCTTCATAATTTTAAAAAATGTGACTTCTATCGTATGATGGTTTTCCGTTTTGTCCTACATGGCGCATAGATCGAGCTTTAAGACCGATAAACCCAGATAAATCTCATGCAATTTCAGTTTCAAACCAAGCTAACAGAGTCAGCCCGCAGCCGTTTATGGCTCGCGTCGTGCCTGGCTTTGGCGTTTGGGTTGATGTTTCCGTTGCTCAATATTTCTGGCGGTTTGGATAATATCGGTTGGAATAATGGCTTTAGTCATCCCTTGGGGGGCTGGGATCACCTGCTGACCATGTTGGCGGTGGGGATCTGGGCCGCGCAATTACGCGGTCAAGCGATCTGGATGTTGCCGTTGGCTTTTGTCGGCGTGATGAGCTTGGGCGGATTGGCCGGCGCGGCAGGGCTGACGATTCCGAGCGTCGAAGGCATCATCCTATTGTCCTGCGCGGTATTTGCCGTGCTGATTACCCGCAAGATTCGTTTCAGCGCCAAGCTCAACGTCTTTATCGTCGCCTTTTTCGCGTTTTTCCACGGCTTTGCCCACGGCCAGGAAATTTCCACATCGGCTAGTTTGTTGTCTTACACACTGGGCTTTATGCTGGCGACGCTGTTGCTGCACGGTGCCGGGATATTGGTAGCTAAATTGGTGGTATTGACCGCTACCTGTTTGCTGACTTTGTTATTCTCGCAATCGGCGATGGCCAGAGCCGCTGACACCATGGTCAGCGACACCGGCAACATTACAACGCTAAATCAGAATACCAGTTCAACAGCGTTGAACAACTGGACGGACTTATTCAATACCGAAGCGTTGGCCGAGCGGTCTGTTTGTGAGCGGCAAGTAGCTGCGATGGGGCTGGATGATGCGGTTTCGGGCGGTCAAGCATTGGGTAGTCCGGCCGGATATTCGGCGACAAAGGCTTGCGCTACGGACGGTCAAACCCTCGGGCTTAGTGCTTCATTGAGCGCTTATCTGCAGAATCTGTCGGTGCTATTCAAGGCTATCGTCGATTTCGATGGTCTGGCAGCACTGGGCAACTTACACTTCAGGCAATTGTTTCCAGACATTAATCATACGCCGGGTACGCAATTGCGCAGCAGTGGCGTCGGTCGCACATCGCCGCCTGCCTATCCGAATGTCTTTGTTCTAAACACCACTCTCACTCTTCGCAAGTCCCCGGTTTCCACAGTTGAAGCGCCCCGTCTTCAACCGACTTTCGCCAGCACTCTCCTCGGCGATTTTACTACCCAATCATTTAACGAGTTACTGCCGAACGCTTTAGCGGCTGCGGTTTCCAGCAAGCAGTTTTTGCTCCCCAAGCCAGCGCTTTGCGCGGCACGTTTATTCCTCCCGTTTCATTCTCGCGCTGTCGGCGTTCAACGGCTCATGGCGCGCGGTTTAGAAAATTCGACCGATTTCGGTCCAGGCAATACCCCCAAAACAATAACAACTAAAACAATAACTTACATCGAGGAAGACCTTATGCAACACCCTGCCGGCGCTCCGCGTCACCCATCGCCTTTACTAAATACCTCCCGGAGCTGAGATGAAATCCTGCAATACCTATTTCAAAAAGAAGCACCTGGTCATCGGCCTGGAAATTATTTTAGGTCTGGCCTGTGCGGATCTGAACGCCGCACCTAATGCCGACGCTGAATCTGTCGAACAAACGGCGCAAGAGACCTCGCAACAGAGCACAAAGAAAGCCAAAACCGCGAAAAAGGCGGAAAAGTCCGAAGAACTGGAAGCGGTGCAAGTGGAAGAAGACGGCCGCGGCAAAAACCTGATCGGCATTGCACCGTCGGCCTCGCAAGGCGAAGTCAGCCAGAAGCAATTTGAGTACCGGCCGTTCTCGCGTAATGGCGAGTTGGTCGAAGTGGTACCCGGCGCCATCGCCACCCAGCATAGCGGCTCCGGCAAGGCCAACCAATACTTCCTGCGCGGCTTTAACCTGGATCACGGTACCGATTTCACGACTTATGTCGACGGCATCCCGATGAACATGACTACCCACGCCCACGGCCAAGGTTATATGGACATCAACAGCATCATTCCCGAGTTGGTGAAAAAAGTGGAATACGGCAAGGGCCCGTATTACGCGGAAGTGGGGGACTTTTCGGCGGCCGGTTACGCCAAAATGTTCAGTATGGACAAGTTGGATAAAGGCATTGCCAAATTCACCGCCGGTTCGTTTGATTACTACCGAACGCTGGTGGCCAATTCCAACAAGCTCGGCGATGGCGATTTGCTGTATGCCGGCGAATTCAATCTCTACAACGGCGTCTGGGAAGTGCCGGAAGATTCGAAAAAATTCAACGGCCAGTTGCGTTACACGCTGGATCGCGGGGATTGGGGCATGGCGATTAACGGCAAGGCTTACACCAATAGCTGGACCGCCACCAACCAGATTCCGCAGGCGGCCATTGATAGCGGTGCCATCGGTCTGTACGGCAGCATGGACCCGACTGACGGCGGCGAGAGCAATCGTTATAGCGCTTCGGCCAGCTTCTGGAACCAGGGCGGCAACTGGAAAAACGACGCTAATATCTATGCGGTCTATACCGATTTGAATTTGTTTTCCAACTTCAGCGGTTTTACCCGCGGCGACGGCGGTGACCAGATTTTGCAAACCGAGCGCCGCGTGCAAACTGGCGGTCATTTCGAACACACCCGCTATAACAAGCTGTTCGGGTTTGAAATGGACAACAGCATTGGTCTCCAATTTCGCAACGACCAGATCATGGACTTGGGTCTATACGAAACCACAGCCCGGCAGATCGTCAATACCGTCAGCAAGAGCAATGTTGGTGTGACCACCGTGGGTACTTATTTCAAAAATACTACCCATTGGCACGATAAAGTCCGCACTATCGCCGGTTTGCGCGGCGATTTTATTAATAATGACGTCGAAGTGCTGGCCAGCGGCAGTGGCACGGCCGAGACCAACGCCGCCAACTCCGGCAGTCGCGGCAAAGCCATGATCAGTCCGAAACTGAGTCTGGTGGTCGGCCCCTGGTACAACACCGAATACTTCGCGAATATCGGTTACGGCTATCACTCCAACGATGCGCGCGGCACCACGCTGCAAGTGCATCCGGTCACCGGCACCGAGTTTGACCCCGATGGCAATACGGTTAGTCCGCGCATACGTCCGGCCGCCTGGTCGCGCGGCGGCGAAGTGGGCGCGCGTACCAATATCATTCCCGGCTTGAACAGCACCTTTGCCTTGTGGTGGTTGCAATCCAGTGAGGAGCTGGTGTTCGTCGGCGATGCCGGAACGACCGAAGTGAATGGTAAATCGCAACGCTACGGTATCGAGTTTACCAACTACTACAAACCCACCGAATGGCTGACGCTGGATGCCGACTATGCGTTGACCACGGCACAATTCAACAAAGCCCCGGATGGTGCGACCAATAAGTACATCCCCAATTCCGTGGGCCGGGTCATTAGTGCCGGTGCCCTGATCGAAGCCCCCAACGGCCTGTTCGGCACCTTGCGTTTTCGGCACTTCGGCAGCGTGCCGCTGGATGAATCCGGCGCGGTTTGGGCCGGCGATACCAACATCGCCAACTTGGGCGCGGGCTATAAGCAAAAGCAATACAAATTCGAGGTCGACATCTTCAATATTCTGGGTTCGCAAAGCAACGATATTGCCTACAACTATGAATATAACTATCCAAACGGTGTCTCCGGCGCTGGCTTGATGAAACATCCGGTCGAGCCACGTATGGTGCGTGGCACCATCACGGTCAATTTTTAAGGATAGCCTGATGAAATTTGCTTCAACCCACTGGGCTATCAGCTTGATTGCAGTGTTGTTAACGCTGCAATCCGCTGGGGTTTATGCGCATCCACCCGGTCTAAGTTCGCTGGATGTAACGATCAAACCCGCGCAACTCGATGCCAAGGTGACCTTTGCCTTACAAGACATCGAAGCCTTTACGCCGATGGATGCCGATTTGGACGCGGAGGTGACCGAAGCCGAGCGCGAAGCGGCCAAGCCGGCTATTGCCAAACTATTGGCCGAGCAACTGCGCGTGAATATCGATAGCCATGATGCTCTGCCCAGCGAACCAGGACAGGTCAGTTTCGACGATCAAAATAATGCGCGGGTGGAACTGCACTATGCGGGAGCTGTGCAAACCGCTTTGTTGGTGCAGTCGAAGTTTTTGGCTTTGCTGCCCGACGGCCATCAGCAGTATTTGACGGTCAGGGACGCTAACGGCAAAGCGCTCAGCGAAAAAATGCTGGGCAAACACGACGATCAAATCAGTTTACCAATCGCCAACGCCGCGGTCGCGGAGTCCCCCCAAGCTCCGTTTGCGGCGTTCGGCGATTTTTTTAAGCTGGGTATCGAGCACATCCTCACCGGTTACGATCATTTGCTGTTTTTGTTCGCGCTATTAGCGGTCACTCACAGCTTTTGGCCGGCCTTGAAAATCATCACGTTCTTTACCGTCGCCCATTCCATTACGCTGGCTTGCGCCGGACTTAATCTGATTGAACTGCCGAGTAGTTTCGTCGAGCCGTTTATTGCCGCGACGATTATCTACGTGGGTGTGGAAAACATCATCCGCGGCGACCATCCCAAAGGGCGGCATTGGCTGACTTTCGGATTTGGTTTGATCCACGGTTTCGGGTTTGCCGGGGTGTTACAGGAAATGGATATTTCTTCCGGCGATACCGGGATCTTGTTGCCTTTATTGTCGTTCAACTTGGGTATAGAAACCGGGCAAATCGCCGTCGCAGCTATCGTGTTGCCGATGATCTGGTGGCTGAATAATAAGATAGAGACAGCCGAGAAGTTTTTGAAAGCCGGTTCGATTGCGGTCAGTTTGATGGGGGTTTTTTGGTTGCTGGAGCGCACCGTTCTCCAATAACAAAAGGAATACGACATGAAAAGGACAAGGTTTTTTTATCTGGGATGGCTGCTGGTTCTGATCCAGTCGCCAGCATTGGCCGCAGGCAAATATCACTTTGAACCGGGCGACGCGGTTTTAACCAACTGCCGTGAAATTTACACCAAAGGCGTGGTCAAGGCCAAAGTCGATGACGGTTATACCGTGCATTTTCCTAAAGGTAGCGGTCCCATCCAGTGTCCGCCGTTTCGATGGCATGCCGAGTTCGTTCTGCCTTATCAATCGGTAGCGGAATATAGGCTGAAATTTTTGGGCGGCTTGAAGAACGATTTGCTATTCAAAGTCGGTGAGTCGGTTAGTTTTCGTTTCGATACCGACAGGCGCGTTGTGAATAACCAAGCCACGATTGATATAGACGCGCAAATCACCGACATCAGCAGCAATGGCGCCATCGCCGTTAAATTGCTGAGCACCAGCCCGGAAGCGGCCGCCACCTTTTGGCAATGGGTGGGCGGTAACTATGTCGATCTGCGTCATAAATCGCTTGAACCGGAGAGAGCGAAGCGGTCCCGATAAAATTTTAATAAACACATAACTATAAAAAAGCATTAACTAGGAGAGGAACAGTGGCACTTACCCACGCGCTAGAACAAATTCTATACATGATCTCATCATCGCTTTACCTGCCGGTATTGCTGATTGTCACGTTGTTGGCCGCTTATTCGGTCTATACCTGCGGCCGGCTGGCCCAGGAATGGTTGGAGCGGCGCAAAGCCGGTTCACGCACCGTGCGCCTGTTCAATCTCGATCTGGCCGTCACGCTGGGTCGCCAGCAACGCGCTAACGCCGCGCCGCTGGACGTAGAACTGGAGTTGCTGCTGCAAACCCATGAACATCGGCAACTGGTCAAGCTCGACCAAATCCGTTTCGTGATCAAACTCGGCCCGGCGCTGGGTTTGATGGGCACCTTGATTCCGATGGGCATTTCGCTGGCGGCCTTGGCCCAAGGCAATATCCCCAGCATGGCCAGCAGCATGGTCACCGCGTTTACCGCTACCGTCACCGGTTTGGGCTGCGGCGTGATTACTTATCTGGTGGCACTGGTACGCGAGCAATGGCTGCGCGCTGACTTTGCCGCGATGCGTCATCAGGCCGAACTGGCTGCCAGCCGGACTCTGGACGCGCCGGATTTGACAATCGAGGAGGACGGCCATGCGCTATCTGAGACGCTCTAGTTTGCATCGCAACAGCGAGCCGCTGGAAGATCCGATTGCCGGCGTCGCCAATCTGTTCGATGCCAGCGTGGTGTTCATCGTCAGCATGATGGTGGCCTTGTTCATGGCCTACAACATGCTGGACCTGATGAATCCGGAATCGACCGTGACGATGACCAAGCAGAACGCCGACGGCACGATGGAAATCGTCAGCAAGAAAGGCTCGCAAATCAAGGTCTCCAAAGTCACCGACCGCAAACTCAGCGGTTCCGGCGAGCGTTTGGGCACCGCATACCGGTTGAACGACGGCAAGGTGGTTTATGTGCCGGAATAAGTATTGGATTTGGTTGCCGGCTCTATTGCTCTGGCTGGCCGCAAGCGTTGCTTTTGCCGAAACGCCGCTCAATCTGAGCCTGATCCTCGGCGATCTGGATTCGCAAACCGCCGTCGCCGCCACTGCCAAACTGCAAAACGATCCGCTATTGCAAGACGTCAAGTTGCGGGTTTATTCCAGCTCCAAACTGGCGCAAGCCGATCAGGCCGAACTGCAACAGTCCAATCTGGTGTTGGCGCAAATCACCGGCCGCGGCATTTTGCGGGAGGGCGGCGAAGTGTTCAAACAGATCGCTGCCAACGGCGGCAAGCTGTATGCGGTCGGTTTGAGTTACGACGCCGATTTCGCCGACTACGGCCTGCAACTGGACAAAGCGCTGCAAGCCTATATGTCGGCCGGCGGCGCCGACAATGCCGCCAACATGATCCGGTTGGCCTTGGCTAAATTCAAAAACGTCCAGGCCGACATTGCGCCGCCGCAAGCCCAACCGGAGATCGGCGCCTTCGATGTGCGCAGCAAGCAATTGTTCGCCGATTTCGACAGCTACCAAAAAGCGTACGCCGGCTACAAAGCAGACCGGCCCTGGATCGCGATTTTGTTTTACCGTTCCTCGGCCCTGTCCGGCCAGACCGATACGGTCAAAACCCTGGCCGAACAACTGGAAGCCAAAGGCTACAACGTACTGCCGGTGTTCGGCTACCCCTACGACAAAACCCTGGAAAAAATGCTGGTCGACGGTAATGGCAAATCCCGCATCGAAGCCATTGCCGCATTGGCCTTGAAGATTGGCGCCAGTCCGGACAAAACCGTGCCGACACTAACCCGTTTGGGCGTACCGGTACTGAATGGCATTGCCTTGAACAACCAAAGCCAGGCGCAATGGACCGACTCGGCCACCGGTCTGGACGTAATGGAGCGCGCTTGGCAAGTGGCCTTGCCGGAATTCGCCGGCGAAATTGCCCCGACCGTGGTCGCCAGCAAGGAAAGCGTGCACGATAAAACCACCGGTCAGGATTTCGTGCGGGAAACGCCGATTCCGGAACGCATCGCCCGCTACGCCGACCGTTTAGACAAGTGGGTGAAATTGCGTAGTACCGGCAACGCCGACAAAAAGGTCGCGCTGCTGTATTACAACTACCCGCCCGGTAAGGAAAACATCGGCGCCTCGTATTTGAACGTGCTGCCGGAATCGCTGCTGCTGATCATGGAACGGATGCGTCAGGAAGGCTATCGCTTGGGCGACGCGCCCAAAGATGGCGATGCCTTGAAAGCCGCCGTGAAAAATCACGGTATCAACCTGGGCAACTGGGAACCGGGCGCGATTGCCGAAGCCGCCGCCAGCGGCCGCGCGGTGTTGTTGCCGATCGAAGATTACCAAAAATGGTTCGCCGGGTTACCCGAAACCTTTAAAGCCGCCATGCTCAAGTCTTGGGGCAAACCGGAAGACAGCAAAATCGGCGCCTGGACTGACGCCAAGGGCAAGCGCTTTTTGATCCTGCCAGCGCTGCAATACGGCAATTTATTGCTGGCGCCGCAACCCTCGCGCGGCTGGGAGCAGGACGTCAAAAAGCTCTATCACGACGTGACCATGCCGCCGCACCATCAATATGTGGCGTTTTACTTGTGGCTGCAAAAAGGCTACCGCGCCGACGCGATGATCCATCTGGGTACCCATGCCACCCACGAATGGCTGTCCGGCAAGGAAGTCGGTTTCACCGCCGCCGATCCCGGCGAAATTTTGATGGCCGACGTGCCGCAGATTTATCCCTACATCATGGACGACGTCGGCGAAGCCTTGCAGGCCAAGCGCCGGGCTATGGCGACCATCATTTCGCACATGACGCCGCCGCTGGACAAGGCCGATTTGAACCCGGAACTGGCCAAACTGGCCGGTTTGCTGGACGACTACAACGTCGCCGCCCAAAAAAGCGAGCAACTGGCGAAGATTCGTCTGGACGAGATCAACCAGATCGCCGGCAAGGCTGGACTGTTGAAAGACCTGAAAATGGAACGGGCCGAAGACGAGGAACAACTGGAGGAACTGGAACATTATTTAAAGGAAATTCGCGAGAAAAAGGTGCCGATGGGTTTGCATACCTTTGGTAAGGCGCCGGACGACGCGGCCAGACAGCGTTTCGCCGAAGCCATCGTCGCCCGCGATCCCAAGCTGAAAGGCGAGGCGTTGAAACAAAAAGTCCAGGCTACGGCCAAATTGCTGGCCGACAGCGCCAACGCCGAAATGAACGCGCTGATGGATGCGTTGGCCGGCCGCTACATCCCGGCCGGCAGCGGCGGCGATCCGTTACGCAACCCGGACGCCTTGCCGACCGGTAAGGATTTGTACGGTTTCGATCCGTCGCGGATTCCCAGCGAAGCGGTGTACAACGAAGGCGCGCGCCTGGCCGAGCAAGTGGTCGCCGATTTCAAAAAGCAGCACGGCCATTATCCGGAACGTCTGGTGTTCAATTTGTGGGGCGTGGAAAGTTCGCGCCACGAGGGCGTGATGGAAGCCGAGATCATGCATCTGCTCGGCGTCAAACCGCATTGGGACGAGCGCGGCCGCACCCAGGGTGTGGACGTAATTGCCCGCGAACAATTGGGTCGGCCGCGGGTCGATGTCACCATCATTCCGTCCGGCTTGTACCGCGACCTGTTCGCTTCGGTTATCAAATTGCTGGACCAGGCCGAAACCAAGGCCCAGGAACAAGATGAACCGGATAATCCGTTGCGTCGGCATATCCAGGAAACCCAGGCCGAATTGGTCAAGCGCGGCTTGAAGCCCGAGGAAGCGTTGGACATGGCCTCGGCCCGCTTGTTCAGCGTACCGTCCGGCGCTTACGGCACCAATCTGGACCGGGCGATTCCGCTGTCCAACACCTGGACCGACGAGAAGCAACTGGCCGATGTGTTCTTCAATCGCATGCACCATGTCTATGGTCGCGGCCATTGGGGTGAAGCAGCCAGCAAAGACGCGACACTGGCGGTGGATTTGTTCAAATTGTCTTTGAAAGACACCGACGCGGTGATTCATAGCCGCTCCAGCAACATTTACGCCTCGCTGGACGGGGACGACTTTTTCCAATATCTGGGTGGTACCGCGATGGCGGCGCGGCAAGTCAACGGCAAGACGCCGGAAGTGCTGGTCGCCGATTTGTCCGATCCCACTGCCGCTAAAACCGAAACCTTGGAGCGTTATCAAGGCCGGGAAATGCAAGCCCGCTACCTGAACCCGAAATGGATCGAATCCATGTTGAAGGAAGGTTACTCTGGTGCACGCTTCATCAATATGGTCGCCGAAAATCTTTGGGGCTGGCAGGTGACGGTGCCGGAGGCGGTCGGCGCCGAGAAGTGGCAAGCCATGTACGAGACCTACGTCGAAGACAAATACCAGCTCGACATCCAGAAAAAGTTCGAGCAGGCCGACAATCTGCTGGCTTATCAAGCCATGGTGGATAGGATGCTGGTGGCGGTGAACAAAGGCTATTGGAAAGCCGATCCGGCGGTGAAAGCCAAGCTGGAACAAGTTAACAAGGAAGTGATTGCCAAAGCCGGCGTGGCTTGCAACAAGGACACTTGCAGCAGCCCGGAAATCACCAAGCTCGCGGAGCAACAGGATGCTGCCAAAGCCGCTAAGGCTGCCGCGCCGGGGGCGCAAGCCCAGCCACCGGCACCTGCAGCGGCTGAACCGCCAGCGCAGCCAACTCAATCTCAACAGCCACCACCTGCTCAGCAACCGCAGGCCCAAGCGCAAGCAGCACCGAATGCCGCCAAGCCTTTGGAAGGCTATGAAATGGAAGAGAAAAAAGCCGCCAGCGAGAGCACTGAACAGCAACAAACCTTGAGTTCGGCGCAAAGCTGGTGGTTGAGTTTCGCGATCTTGCTGATCTTTGTTGCCGGTTATCTGCGCGGCAGTTGGGAACAGCGGAAAGACAAAGCCTAGCGCTTGGCTGGAAAAACCCTGGCCTCCTTGTTACCGCGAGGGCGGTAACCCTGGAAATTCGGCAGCCATCATTCCCGCTTTAGTAGGGATGATAGCTGCACGTAATTTAGGGGGCTAACTTAGTCCCGATATGAATAACAGCGTGGCGCCTCAGGGGGAAAGTCAAGTAGGGGCCTGCTCTTGATGTAAGAAGAATTAAAAATAAATCTAACATGACCATGAAGCGCCGTTTTTTAAAGGTGCATTACCGGAGGAATCGACTTTGTCTCGTTTACACGTAATAACGCTGTTGGCCCTGGCCAATTTGGCTTACAGCAATCAAATCCTGGCAGAAGATAGCGATCAAAGCGCCGTGGGGCCAGCCGAAACCGCTAAGACCGACAATCCGGCCAGCAACGATGAGTCGCTGGGCACGATGGTGGTGACCGCCACGCGCTCGGAAATCAGTGCATCAATGGCGCCGGCCAATGTCAGTGTCATCACCACCGAAAATACCGAAAACCGCCTGACCCAACGTATCGGTGACGCCTTGAAGGATGTGCCGGGGGTGTATTTGCGTGGTAGTGCTTATGGCACCAGCTTCCCAGGCTCCAGTGTTAGCTCGTCTGCATTCCATGGCATTAGCGGTACGAATCGATCTTTATTTTTAGTGGATGGGCTGCCGGTAAACAATGCCAATTCAGGGCTGGTTGATTGGAATATCCTGAATATGGACGACGCTCAGCAAGTGGAATATGTCCCTGGACCCTTTTCAGCGCTGTACGGTAGCGGCGCAATGGGCGGCGTACTGAATGTGATCTCCAAAGTACCCACTAAACGCGAAGGGCGCTTGTCATTTGGCGCCGGTGGCGCGGCTGTTGATCAATGGGGCATCAAGGGCCGTTACCGGGATCGTTTTGAAAACGGTTTAGGTATTTCGGTGACGTTTAACCATATGGATAGTGATAACTGGGCGGTGTCGGATTATGTGACGGCTTCGCCGACGAGCTTTACGCCATCAGCCACCGCGATACCGAACGCCACGATAAGAGCGAACACGGCTACCGCGTTAAGAAACGCCTCGACACCGGTATTCGGTGCCATTCCGACCGCAACCACCCAAGGTGGCTCGACCTACATCATAGGCGACAAAGGGGAACGCCCTTGGGAGCAGAACACCGCTTCCTTGCATCTCTATTACGATTTGACTGATAGCACCGAGATTGATGGCGGGATGAGCTGGAGCCGCAGCGAAACCAGCGCAGGGACGTTTAACAGTTATTTGACCACTGCCGGAGGCTCGCCAATTGCAATCGCTAACGGAAACCCCACTGTCAATTCAGTCGCCAGCGTGGCCGGCCTGGCGCAAAGCAACAACTTGAATTTGAATGGCCAACGTCTTTCCGTCTACGAACAGCAGTTATTACATTTCCTGCCTTCCGTGGAAGATACGCGGCGATATTTTGCGCACCTGAAACATGATTTTGGGCATGACGTGAAATTGAATGTCGATTTTCAATACATGGATCACGAGACTTATTCGCCTAGCCCAAACAGTGCGGCGTTCGACGATACCTTAAGCGGTGGCAGAGGCCAGTTAACCGTCACGCCTAGCCAACGGATCGACGGTAATGTGGCATTGCGCTTCCCGTTTTTGTGGGATCAACGTAACTTTGTCACGGTCGGTTTTGGCGCAAACCACAACAATTTGGAAGGCCAAAAACGTTTGGCCTTGAGTAATTGGCAAGATTGGTCCTCAGTGACGAATACTGTTTACGATGGCAAGGGCGAGTCGAGTATTTACTCCGCCTTTATTCAGGACGAAATTTGGTTGCGTAAAAACTTGATTGCTCATCTTGGCGTTCGTTATGACGACTGGTCAACTTCCGGTTCCATCGTACAAAAGGCTACTGTCACTTCCACGGGTACCACCACTAACCTGACGCAAACATACAGCGAACGTTCCGTGTCGCAATTTAATCCCAAATTCAGTTTGACCTGGTTGCCGGCGGATGGCTACAAGTTGTTTGCTTCAACCGGTTGGGCATTCCGTCCACCCACCAACTCGGATTTGTATTCGACATCGCAAACGGCTAGCGGCAGTGTTTTTACCTTGACGCAAGCCGGGCCGAATCTGAAACCGGAAACCATGTATTCATGGGAAGTAGGCGGAGAGGCAACACCGATTGAGGGTACAACGATTGCCGCCTCGTATTTTCACCATTACATTTCTGATTTGATTTACCGTAAAGATACGACATTAAGCGCAACCAATCGGCTTCAGGAGCGGCAAAATGCGGGTGAAGCGGAGGTTGAAGGCGTGGAGGCCAAATTAAGGCAGAAATTGTATTGGGACTGGCTGCATTTTACGGGAACCTACACCTTAAACGACTCGATAATTACCAAGAACGAGGCGAATCCGCTGTCGGTTGGCAAACAGATGGTGTTGTTGCCGGAGACCATGTTCAGTGGCGGCTTGGATGTCAAATATGAGCATTGGAGCGGTGGCATTATTGGGCGCTATGTCAGCCAGCAGTATACGAACGACCAAAATCTGGATCAAAGGGCCGGCGTCCCAGGGAGTTACGACCCTTATTTTCTGGTCGATACCCGTATTGCTTATCAAGCGACGAAAAATATCGATCTGTCGTTTTCGGTGAATAATCTGTTGGATCGGGAATATTCCTCTTTTTACCAACAAGCCGGCCGCACCGTTTACGGGGAAGTGTCTTACAGCTTTTAATGTGCGTGACTGTCGCCTCCGGCGCAATCTGCTCCGGATATTCGGTTTGCGAGTATCCGGAGTAATGGCTATTGGTAGTTTATAGTCCTCGCTTAGCGTGCACAGTTCACAAAAATTGGCAATGTAAGCGCCGGCTTTGCTGTCTTCATCTGTTCTTAATCTTTTCCTAATCAAGACTTAAACATTGCTCTCTAGAATCAACTCATAGATGAATTATTCTCGATCAAGGGGATTTATGTTTAGAGTGGCAAGTGTCGTTGTAATGAGTTTGTTGGTTTCGCCAATAGCCATCGCTGACGGGCATGGGCGAGGTCATCACAAACATCACCACCATGACCGGTACGTCGAGGTCGAGCGGGTGTATGTACCGGGGAGGGTTACGCAGTACGTCCCGGCACCGCCGCCCGCGCCGCGCTACGACCGATACGACCAACGCTCCACTCAGGGCTTGGTAGGTGGCGCGTTAGGCAGTGCGGCGGGTTACGAGATGAGTAGAGGCGATCCGTTGGGAGCCGGCATCGGTGCCGCCGCCGGCGCCTGGATCGGCAACAGTATGAGCCGTTAATCAGCTACCGCCAATCAATTAACCGGTTTTGAATTTTTGGATGACTCATGCGACAGGAGGACAAAATGAGAATAAAAAATGGTAAAAAATATCAACAAGAACAGTACAGTAGAGTAGAAAAGTTTTTGAATGTATTGTTGTTTTTTGTCGTTGCCTACTATAGCTACTATGTGTTGTCTTTCTCCCAAATGGGGGCTTGAGACCACTGGCGGTTGCGGTTTATTGGCCGTTTGCGTTCCTGCCATACAGTCCGGATAAGCAAACGCTAGATCGAATTAGAACCCTGCAAGTCCCAGACTTGCAGGGTTTTTTATTGCCGGTTGTTGGGCAATATCGAAGATACATCTAAAAATCGTAATTCCGGAACAAACTGCCCATCGATCCGTTCTCCACGACACGGGGGCTTCGGATATTCAATCCCAGCCCTTGATTGTGCTGGCTGCGCTTAGTTTATTCATAACCTGTTCAAGCCGTTGACAAGGCCGGACCCAACTGATAGCTTTGCTGTCTGGCACTCACCAATATCGAGTGCTAACGGAATTTGGGGGATGACGTGGCTGGCGGACAAGATTTAAACGAAAGATCGCTGTATTTATTAAAAACCTTGGTTGAGCGTTATATCCAGGACGGCCAGCCTGTTGGTTCGCGTTTGTTATCTAAAGATCCGCAGTTAAAGCTGAGCCCCGCCAGCATTCGCAATGTGATGGCGGATCTGGAAGAGATGGGTTTGATCCATTCCCCGCACACATCCGCCGGCAGAGTCCCGACCGTGAGCGGCTATCGTTTATTTGTCGACAGTTTGTTAACCGTCAAGCCGCTGGCATCCAGCGAATTGGATCAACTGCAACATGGCCTGAAAGGGGAGGCGGATAAAGCCAGTGACGTGTTGAATAAGGCTTCCAAATTATTGTCCGACGTAACGCGGATGGCCGGCGTGGTGACTTTGCCGCGCAGAGAAAGCGTCACCTTGCGGCACATCGAATTTCTGCCTATGTCCAATACCCGGGTGTTGGTGATTTTCGTCACCGACGACCAGGAAGTGCACAATAAAATCATTCATACCCACAAGCAATTCAGTCCTGCGGAATTACAACAGGCAGCCAACTATTTGAATTCGGTTTATTCCGGCCGCAGCTTGGCGAAAATTCGCGATTTGGTGGTGCGGGAGATGGAGCTCGATCAGCGGCAGGTCAATCAAGGCATGATGGACGCGGTGAACATGGCGCAGCTCACCTTCAGCG
The DNA here is from genome assembly GCF_033949435.1 of Methylomonas defluvii. Lineage (NCBI taxonomy): Bacteria > Pseudomonadati > Pseudomonadota > Gammaproteobacteria > Methylococcales > Methylococcaceae > Methylomonas > Methylomonas defluvii. Next base: position 32,974 of record NZ_JAXARY010000033.1, read on the forward strand.
AACAACCCAACGACGACTATGTGTTGAGCGGCGAAACCAATCTAATGGGCTTTTCCGAGTTGTCGGATATGGAACGACTCAAACAGTTGTTCGAAGCTTTTAGCCAAAAGCGCGGCGTCATTCATTTATTGGATCAGTGTCTACAGGCCGAAGGCGTGCAGATTTTTATCGGTGAAGAGTCCGGCTATAGCGCATTCGATCATTGCAGCCTGGTGACGGCGCCTTATTCGGTGAATGACGAAGTGGTGGGGGTGTTGGGCGTGATCGGCCCCACCCGAATGGCGTATGAAAAAGTGATTCCGTTCGTGGATGTGACGGCAAAATTATTGGGCGCGGCCTTGAATCCCAAATAAATGGCCCTATCGTTAGGCCAACTAAAAAATTTAGAACCATGGAGTAAGTAATGAGTCATCAGCAATCGAGCCACGAACCCCAATCGGATAGCGATTTGATCGCCGAAGTTTTGGAACAGACCAAGCCAATCGACGCCGACGAACAGTCAACCGAAGCCTCTGGTGCCGCCCCAGTCACTGTGGAAGCCTTGCAGGAACAATTGGAGCAGGCCCAGCAACAAGCTGCTGCGAATCTGGATAAAGCCATCCGCACGATGGCCGAGATGGAAAATTTAAAAAAGCGCGTGCAAAAAGACTTGGACGACGAACGCAAATACGGTCTGGCCAAATTTGCGAAAGAACTGCTGAGTGTTCTGGATAGTTTGGAATTAGGCCTGCAAGCGGCAACCGGCGATAGCCCGGAGATAGTGAAACTACGCGAAGGCAGTGAATTGACCATCAAGCAATTCGAGTCGGTATTTGCCAAATTTAATATCGAAACCGTCGACCCCATCGGTCAAGCATTCAATCCGGAATTGCACCAGGCGATGGTCATGCAGCCAAGTGCCACCGCCCAACCCAATACCGTATTAAACGTCTTCCAAAAAGGCTATGTGTTGAACGGCCGTTTATTGCGCCCTGCCATGGTGGTGGTGGCGAAAGCCGAGGACAAACCTGCCGATAGCGCAAAAATCGATGAGCAGGCTTGAAATTAAGACGATCAACCGCATATCGCTAACAACTTTTTAATTTATTACCAATTCAAGTCTGGAGAATATCAATGGGCAAAATGATCGGCATCGATTTAGGAACCACCAACTCCTGCGTCGCAGTCCTGGAAAACGGCACCGCGCGGGTTATCGAAAACAGCGAAGGCGCGCGCACCACGCCTTCCATCATCGCCTTCACCGGCGACAACGAAGTATTGGTCGGCCAGTCCGCCAAACGTCAGGCGGTTACCAACCCTGAGAATACTTTGTTCGCGATCAAACGCTTGATCGGCCGCCGCTTTAAAGAAGACGCGGTACAAAAAGACATCAAAATGGTGCCTTACAAAATTATGGAAGCCAACAACGGCGACGCTTGGGTGGAATGCCACGGTAAAAAAATGGCGCCGCCCGAAGTGTCATCGCGGGTGTTGATGAAGCTGAAAAAAGACGCAGAAGCCTTCTTGGGCGAAGAAGTCACCGAAGCGGTTATCACCGTACCGGCTTACTTTAACGATTCACAACGTCAAGCGACCAAAGACGCCGGCCGCATCGCCGGTCTGGATGTCAAACGCATCATCAACGAGCCGACTGCGGCTGCGCTGGCGTTTGGTATGGACAAACCCAAAGGTGACACCACCATCGCGGTCTATGACTTGGGCGGCGGTACCTTCGATATTTCCATCATCGAAATTGCTGAAATCGAAGGCGAGCACCAGTTCGAAGTATTGGCCACCAACGGTGATACCTTCTTGGGCGGTGAAGACTTTGATTTGCGCATCATCGACTTCCTGGCCGGCGAATTTAAACGCGACAGTGGCATCGATCTGCACAACGATCCATTGGCGTTGCAACGTCTGAAAGAAGCGGCAGAAAAAGCCAAAATTGAATTGTCCTCAGCTGAGCAAACCGACATCAATCTGCCGTACATCACCGCCGACGCATCCGGTCCGAAACATTTGAACGTGAAACTGACCCGCGCCAAACTGGAGTCGCTGGTTGACGAGTTGATCGAAAGAACCAAAGGCCCTTGCTTGCAAGCGATTAAGGACGCCGGTATTTCGACTTCTAAAATCAACGACGTAATTCTGGTGGGCGGTCAAACCCGCATGCCGAAAGTGCAAGCCTTCGTCAAAGAACTGTTCGGTAAAGAGCCGCGTAAAGACGTTAACCCTGATGAAGCGGTAGCCTTGGGTGCGGCGATTCAAGCCGGCGTATTGGGCGGCGATGTTAAAGACGTATTGTTGTTGGACGTAACACCACTGTCTTTGGGTATCGAAACCCTTGGCGGCGTGATGACCAAATTGATCGAGAAAAACACCACGATCCCGACCAATGCTTCGCAAACCTTCTCGACTGCGGACGACAATCAAACCGCGGTGACCGTGCATGTATTGCAAGGCGAACGGGAAGTGGCTGCCGGTAATAAATCCTTGGGTCGTTTTGACTTGCAGGACATTCCGCCGGCACCACGCGGTATTCCGCAAATCGAAGTGTCGTTCGACATCGACGCCAACGGTATCTTGAACGTATCGGCGAAAGACAAAGCTACCGGCAAAAAACAATCCATCGTGATTAAAGCCTCCAGCGGTTTGTCGGACGACGAAGTCGAACGCATGATCAAGGACGCCGAAGCGCACGCGGACGAAGACCGCAAACTGAAAGAACTGGTGTCCGCGCGTAACTCCGCTGAAGGCATGATTCACGCCACCGAAAAGTCGCTGAAAGAACTGGGCGATCAAGTAGCCGGCGACGAAAAATCGGCCATCGAATCGGCGATCAAAGACCTGCAAGCAGTGCTCAAATCCGACGACAAAGATGCAATTGAAGCCAAAACCCATGCCTTGACCGAGTTGTCCGGCAAATTGGCGGAGCGCGTTTACGCACAGAAAGGTGCGGAAGGCGGTGCTGAGGGCGGTCATGCCGCAGGCGCGGCGGAAGCTGCCGCGGAGCATGACCACAACGTGGTCGATGCGGAATTTGAAGAAGTTAAGGACGATAAGAAATAAGGTGTAGGGCGGATGGCTGTCAGTCAAGCCATAAGTTGTAAACATAAGCGGAATGCTTAGTAGCTTCCGCTTTATGTGTGTACCAATATAACTGAATATTAACGAAATGAATTCAGAAGTTGAAATCAATGGAAGATTGGAAAAATGTGAGTTTATTTTTTCCAGGAAATCGCCGATTGCAATAACTGGCCCGGGTGGACCGGAGTCTTGGCAACAGAATAATTACGATGCGAGAGTCATTTCGCCAAATGTAAGAGCCCCTGGGAAATACACTATTTATCACAACGGAAAGCGCTTGGTTTTCGAGGCCGTACGACCTTATATACCCGATGGAATGTTAGGTTATGTTTTGGAGTCGACAGACTAGTCCGGTAGGGCGCAATAACCAACGGGCATTGCGCCGTATTAAGCCCTCTTAGGTCAGATTAGTCATGTAGGGTACTCACACCGCGGACCTTTTGCAAACGATGGGCTTCCTGGCGTCAGCCCATCCTACATTGAATAAACCGAATTCGGCAGAAATACAGGCAAGACCGGCAATGCCAAAACTATACGAATATTTCGGTTTAATTGTGATGTTTTATGCCAATGAACACGAACCCGTTCATGTTCACGGCAAATGCCAGGGGCGGGAAGCGAAGGCCGAAATTATTCTGGTAGATGGGCGAGTTGATAGTGTTCGTTATATTACAGTCTCCGGCCGTGAAATGTTATCCGAGCGTGAGATGCAATATTTCCGCGAAATTGTCACGGCTCGTGTTAATGACATTGTGCAAAAATGGATCGATTATTTTGTTTGGCATAAATCGATTCGACCAGAACGCATTTGTACGAGGTTGAAATGAATCAAGTTGTTAATATTTGTAGCGCCGAGCAGATCGATTCGTATCTTTTGCGCTTAAAATTTGATGATGGCAAGGAGCAGATTATCGACTTCAAGGGATTTTTGATGCGTTCCCCGCACCCTGATATTCGAGCTTACCTCGATTCGGCGAAATTTTCCGATTATCGTATCGAGTACGGGGAATTGGTGTGGGGCGATTATGAATTATGTTTTCCGATGATCGATTTGTATATGAATCGTTTGGAACACGGTACTTATATTGAATCGGCAGCGTAGATTTATGAATAATTGGTTAGACTTGGCGGAAACCAGAGCAGAAGAGATCGATGCCGGCATCGTTGAATTGATACCTTCCGAAATAATGTCGCTCAAAGCAAGTGAGTTGTTGAGTTTTCAGCGAGATCAACAGGCATTATTGCCGCCAAAGTTTAGCGAGCCAATAAAGGCCGAATATAGAAAGTAAAAATAAATAGATAAATTAATCAAGTGACTCAAGACATTTAAATGGCCGCAAAAGAAGATTTTTACAAACTGCTGGAACTGGATCGCAACGCCAGCGAAGCCGAGATTAAGAAGAGCTATCGCAAGATGGCGATGAAATTTCATCCCGACAGAAACAAGGATAATCCGGAAGAAGCGGAGAAGAAATTCAAGCTGGTCAAGGAAGCATACGAGATTTTATCCGACCCAAAAAAACGCGCGGCTTACGATCAATTCGGTCATGCCGGCGTCGATTCGTCTATGGGCGGCGGTCGTGGCGGCTTTAGCGGGGCGGAGAATTTTAGCGATATTTTCGGTGATGTGTTCGGCGATATTTTCGGTGGCGGTCGGCAGCAACGCAGCAGCGTGCAACGCGGTGCTGATTTACGCTACAACCTGGAATTAACCCTGGAAGAAGCCGTTGGTGGCACCGAAGCGACCGTCAAGGTGCCGGTTCTGGTGGCTTGCGTTGAGTGTAACGGCAGCGGCGCCAAAAAAGGTAGCAGCCCGGTCACCTGTAATACCTGTCATGGGCACGGCCAGGTCAGGATGCAGCAAGGCTTCTTCTCTGTGCAACAAACCTGTCCCACCTGTCGCGGCACGGGCAAGCAGATCAAAGATCCTTGTCCGAAGTGCTACGGTCAAGGCCGCGTGCAGGAAACCAAAACCCTCAACGTCAAAGTGCCGGCCGGCGTGGATACTGGCGATCGGATTCGTTTGGCCGGCGAAGGCGAAGCCGGTGCGAACGGCGGTCCGGCTGGGGACTTATATGTACAAGTGCAGGTCAAGGATCATCCGATCTTTACCCGTGATGGTGCCAATTTGTATTGCGAAGTGCCGATCAGTTTCCCCATGGCCTGCTTGGGCGGCGAACTGGAGGTACCTACGCTGGACGGCAAGGTCATGTTGAAAATCCCGCCGGAAACCCAAACCGGACGCATGTTCCGTTTGCGCGGCAAAGGTGTGAAACCGGTCCGGGGCGGTGCAGTCGGCGATCTGTTGTGCAAGGTGCAATTGGAAACCCCGGTACATCTGACCAAAGATCAAAAAGCCATGATCGAGAAGTTGGGCGAATCCTTGTCCGGCGGCGGCAAACATCACAGCCCGCAAGAGCATGGCTGGATGGATGGCGTTAAAAACTTCTTCGATAAATTAACAGGATAAGACATGGTACGGATCGCGGTAGTAGGCGCTTCCGGGCGCATGGGTCTGTGCTTGCTCAAAGCCGCGCTGGCGGCGGAAAATGCTGAGTTGACGGTAGCGGTATCCCGCCCCGATAGCTTGGCACTGGGCAAGGATGCCGGCGAACTGGCTGGTGTGTCAGCGGCAGGTATTAAAGTCTGCGACGACTTGGCTGCTCTGACTAATAAATTTGACGTATTGATCGACTTCACCCGGCCCGATGCGTCGATGGATTACGTCGAAATCTGTCGGCAGGCCGGCAAAAAAATAGTGATAGGGACGACCGGCTATAGCGAGGCGCAAAAAGCCGCGATTGCTGAGGCTGCCCAGGATGTGGCAATAGTCATCGCACCCAATTTCAGCGTCGGCGTCAATCTGTCCTTAAAGTTGCTGGAAATGACCGCCAAGGTGATGGGTGATTACACCGACATCGAAGTAATTGAGGCACATCACCGCCACAAGGTCGATGCGCCATCCGGTACCGCGTTGCGGATGGGCGAGGTAGTTGCTGCAGCCTTGGGGCGCGATTTGAAAGACTGTGCCATCTATGGCCGCGAAGGCGATACCGGCGCTCGCGACCGCAAAACCATCGGCTTTTCCACTATCCGGGCCGGCGATATAGTCGGTGAGCATACCGTGATGTTTGCCGATGAAGGTGAACGAGTGGAAATTACCCATAAAGCCACCAGCCGTATGACCTTCGCCAATGGCGCGGTAAGAGCCGCGGCTTGGTTGGCGGACAAACAAAGCGGCCTGTTCGATATGCAGGATGTGTTGGGTCTGAAAGGCTGATCAGGTCTTAAATTTTGTCTGCACATCGCTGAATCAGCTAAGACTTATATTCGTAGAGGCGTTACCTCGCCTGTCAGTTTATAATGCCGGTAATCCGCAATAACCTGAGCGTGATCGAAAGCCAGCAGGCTGGGCAGATTGTCGAAGTTGAATAAACCAAAGTTTTTAGCATCGTCGGCCGCCATCGGTGTGCCATGCGCTTGCGCCAGGTAGACAGCGGTGACGGTGTGGTTGCGTGGGTCGCGTTGCGGATTGGAGTAAAGGCCCAGCAGTACGGTTAGTTGTACATCCAGACAGGTTTCTTCCTTGGCTTCGCGGATGGCCGCGTGCTCAATCGTTTCGCCGACATCGACAAACCCGCCGGGAACTGCCCAGCCATAGGGCGGATATTTCCGCTCTATCAACACGAAAGGACGCTGGGGGTGGTCGATCAGTTCGATCAAAATATCGGCGGCTAACAAGGGGGTGACGGGCTTTGCCATGGCATTCCTGAAAATGATGAGTTTTAGTGCATTGAAAATAGGCGTGTTCTGCTAAATTTAACCATGTTTTCAAGCCTTGCTGAAATTCTCGATGCTTTTTCCTCGACCAATTAATCATGAATTAATCGGCTTTTCATATCATCCCAGCCGCTTTACACGGCGCTTTTAAAGTCGAATCAAATTTCCAAGAATCAAAACATGAATGAGTTTATTCCCGGCCAACGCTGGATTAGTAATACCGAATCGGAACTCGGTTTGGGTATGGTCATAGACACCGAGTTTAACCGTGTCACCGTGCTATTTTTAGCGACTGGCGACCGCCGGGTTTACGCCAGAGATAACGCGCCGTTGACCCGGGTGCAGTTCAACGAAGGCGACGTGATCGAATCGGCGGATTACGCGAAAATTAGCGTGCAACAGGTGCAACAACACAATGGCTTGTTGACTTACATCGGAGTCGATGAAGACGGTCAGCTGCAACAAATTGATGAGATGGAACTTAACCATCATATTCAATTTAACAAACCGCAAGACCGTTTGTTCACCGGTCAATTCGATCCGACAGCCTGGTTTTTATTACGCTATGAAACCTGGCGACGCCAGCAACAGCACCAACAAGCCGCGACCAAAGGTTTGCAGGGCGCACGGGCTTCGCTGATTCCGCATCAGCTGTATATCGCCCATCAAGCCGCCAGTCGCGCGTTGCCTCGGATTATGCTGGCCGATGAAGTGGGTTTGGGTAAAACCATCGAAGCCGGTTTAATCATCCAGCATCGCTTGATTAACGGCTTAAGCAAGCGGGTGTTGATTTTGGTACCGGAAAGCCTGTTGCATCAATGGTTGGTGGAGATGCTGCGCCGCTTCAATCTGCGCTTCAGCATTTTCGACGAAAGCCGCTGCTTTGCCAGTCCCGACGAGAACCCGTTTCTCAGCGAACAATTAGTGCTGTGCAGCCAGCGCTTCTTTGCCGATTCTCCGCATCGCCAGCAACAAGCCTTGGATGCCGGTTGGGATCTGGTGGTGGTCGACGAAGCGCATCATCTGGAATGGAGCGAAGACGCACCCAGTGCCGATTATCTATTTGTCGAGCAATTAGCCTTGGCGTCCCCCGGCCTGATTCTGTTGACCGCTACGCCCGAGCAATTGGGTAAGGAAAGCCATTTTGCGCGTTTGCGCTTGCTCGATCCGGATCGTTTTTACCGTTTTGAAGAATTCCTGCGCGAAGAAAGCCAGTTTGAGCCGGTAGCCAGACTTGCCAATTTGCTGATTTCCGGCGAAGCGCTGGATGCCGAACAGCAGGAGCAATTGAAAGTTTTATTAAAACAGGACAATGTCGACAAACTGCTGCAACAGGTTAACGACAGCGAAGCCAATGCCCGGGAAGAGTTGATCAAATTGTTGCTCGATCATCATGGCACCGGCCGGATTTTGTTCAGAAACTCTCGGCAAACCGTGCAGGGCTTTCCGGATCGGCAACGCCATGCTTATCCGCTGCAAGGTGAAGACACGGCGGACTTAGCCAACAGTCCTTATCTGCATTGGCTGGTTGCGCAGTTGAAAGCCTTGGGCGACGAAAAGGCCTTATTAATCTGCAAACGTGCGGAGACCGCGATCCAGCTGGAGCAATTGTTGCGGCAGCACGTCGGGCATACCGCCGCGGTGTTTCATGAAGGCATGAGTATCGTCGAGCGGGATAGGGCAGCGGCATTTTTTGCCGACGAAGAGAGCCGGGCGCAAGTGTTGATTTGTTCCGAGATCGGCAGTGAAGGGCGCAATTTTCAATTCGTGCGCCATCTGTTTTTGTTCGATCTGCCGGAAAATCCGGATTTGCTGCAGCAGCGCATCGGTCGTCTGGATCGAATCGGCCAAAAGCATGTGATTCAAATTCATATCCCTTATCTGCTCGACAGTGCGCAGCATGTGCTGTTCCGTTGGTACGACGAAGGATTGGATGCATTCCGGCATAACTGTTCGGGCGCCGCGCAAGTCTTGAAGTTGCTCGGCGATGCGCGTGACAGCGCCTTGCTCAGCCGCGATGCGGCGGCAGTAGAAGCCTTGATCGCCAACACCAAGGCCCTGAACAGCCAGGTTGAAGAGGAATTGCATAAAGGCCGCGATTTGTTGTTGGAGTTAAATTCTTGCCGTCCGCAAGAAGCCGCGCGTTTGGTGGAAGAGATCAGTGCCGGCGAACGCGACGGTAGTTTGTGGCCGTTTATGGAAGCGATGTTCGATTGCTATGGTGTCGATGTGGAAGACCATTCGCGCGATTGCCATATTCTGTGGCCCAGTGAAAATTTGCGCATCGCCCATTTTCCGATGCTGCAGGACGACGGCTTGACGGTAACCATCAATCGCGACATCGCGCTAGCCAGGGAAGACATGCAATTTCTCACCGCCGAACATCCTATGGTGTTGTCGGCCATGGATTTGGTGCTATCCAGCGAGACCGGCAATGCCGCCGTCAGCGTGGTCAAACACCCGCAACTGAAAGCCGGCCAATTCCTGCTGGAACTGTTGTTTGTTGCGGAATGCAGCGCGCCCGCCGAATTGCAAATCGGCCGATTTTTACCGCACACGCCGCTGCGCGTTTTGGTCGATCAAAATAAAAAGGATCTAACGGCTGTTGTTAGCCACGACAGCTTGGTCGAGACTGGCGATAGCTTCGATAAGGCGCAAATCAGCCAGTTTTTGAACAGCCAACGCCAGCATATTCAGGATATGATCAAAGTCGCGGAGCAGTTGGCGGGTGCGCAAATGCAGAAGTTGATAGCGGAAAGCAGTAATCTGATGATAGCCACGCTAACCGGGGAAATCAAACGTCTTGTGCGGCTGAAAAAGATCAATCCCGGCATCAAGGAGCAGGAAATAGAGCAACTCAAGGAAATGACCATGCTCTCGCACGAAAGCATACAGGAAACTCAGTTGCGGCTGGATGCGGTGCGGTTTGTGATTACCAGCTAACTTGCCGACAGCGATTTACGGCGAGCAGGTGCCGTTTGGTGCCGGGATGACGATTAAGCGGTTTTGATCAGCACGGTGGTGTCGTCCAGTTCCACGCATTCAAACATCAGATCGTCGATAGAACCTTCGACGTGGTCTACGTAGTGTAAGCCGCATTCCGAATCGACATGTTGATGTTTCAGAATGCCGTGTACACTGAACGGCGTTCCGGATTCAGGCAATACCATGGTGATTTTAACTTTGCCGGCAACATCGGGACTGATGGGGTCTTGAAGCTTAACCCGGATGCCGCTATAGCTGATGTCCAGAATTTCCGCATTCAGCGAAATTTCCCGGGGTGTTCTGCTATTGAAAATAATGCCGGCCTGCAGGCCTCTAGGTTTTACTCTACGGTGAATTCGTTTTTCGAAACTCATGTGTTGTGGCCTCTGCTGAAGAATCGCGGTAATGCTATTGAGGATTTAGTGTAGGTGCAAAGTCAGTTTTTGCTACTGTGGCGTGCCCATCATGCCATATCTTTTCTATTCATACACCCGTTAATTGCGGGCATAAAATAAGGTTTTTGCATGTTATTTTCAGAATTGGGTTTGTCCGAGCAGCTTCTTAAGGCGGTTGCCGAACAAGGCTATGAAACTCCCACACCGATTCAGGCGCAGGCTATTCCGGTCATTTTGCAAGGCCGCGATGTGCTGGCCGGCGCGCAAACCGGCACAGGTAAAACCGCCGGATTTACCTTGCCTTTGCTGCAGTTGTTGCAAGGACAACCGGTTCCGCAAAAGCCGCGGCCGGTTCGGGTATTGATTTTGACACCGACCCGCGAATTGGCGATGCAGGTTTATGAAAGCGTCAGAACCTATGGCAAGCATTTACCTTTTTTTGCCGAGGCGATTTTTGGCGGCGTCAGTATCAACCCGCAGATTCAGAAGATCCAGCGCGGCACCGATATTGTCGTTGCCACGCCCGGCCGTTTGCTGGATTTGATTCAGCAACAACATCTGGATTTGTCGAAGGTCGAGCATTTCGTACTCGATGAAGCGGACCGAATGCTGGATATGGGTTTTATCCGCGATATTCGTCGAATCATCGCTTTGCTGCCCAATAAACGCCAGAACCTGCTGTTCTCGGCGACCTATGCCCCGGAAATTAGCGCGCTGGCAGAGCAAATCCTCAATGACCCTGTAGAAATCTCGGTCGCAAAGCGCAATGCCGCCGCCGATACCGTCTCGCAACTGGTCTACGGCATTCAGCGCGAATATAAACGCGAATTGCTGTCCTACCTGATAGGTAACGGCCATTGGCAGCAGGTGTTGGTGTTCGTCCGCACCAAGCACGGAGCGGATCGCTTGGCCAAGCAGTTGATCAAGGATGGCATCCGTTGCGCGGCCTTGCACGGTGATAAAAGCCAGGGGGCGAGGGTGAGGGCGCTTGAAGATTTTAAAAGCGGTTCCATTACCGCGTTGATTGCCACCGACATTGCCGCGCGCGGCCTGGACATCGATCAATTACCGCATGTGGTGAACTTCGATTTGCCGCAAGTAGCGGAAGATTATGTGCATCGTATCGGCCGTACCGGCCGCGCCGGCGCTGAAGGCCAGGCAATTTCGCTGGTTGATCCGGAAGAGGCGTACTTGTTGGCTGCCATCGAAAAACTGTTGAAAAGGCAGATTCCGCGAGTCGACGATACCGGCTATCCGAGCGTGTCTTTGGCGGTGACCAATAGCAAGCCGCAGCCGAAACCGGCTCAGCCGAACAAGCCGGCGGCCAGACGGCCGCACAATGGCCGGCCGGGGGAGTCGGCTAAACGAGCGCCGAATTCGCGCAAACCGCGTGCGCAAACGGCCAAGCCCCGCTAATCCGTTTGACGTGTCGTGCCCGGTCATGGGCACGGCAGTCGTCTCTCGCCGAATCTCCGTTTATTCCGCAACCGGCTCCGCAAAAATATGGATTGCCAGCCATATCGACTCAATGTCCGGATGGGTCCAATCCACCCTATGCCGGCAATGCGCTGGAATCAGCAGATAGTCGCCGGGCTTTAGATCGACAGGTGCGGATTGAGCAAATGTCAGTCTGGCTTCGCCTTGTAACAATATTACCCATTCGTCCTGATTTTGATCGTACCACTCGTTTTCGGGGCTGCAATGACCCTTGGAAACGATGCGCTCGATGCGAATAGTAGGCTTGCTAAACAAGGTTTGGCATAATTCTATTGGCAACTGAGCTGGAATGTCTGTAAAAATGCAAGAACTGCTGATATTCATAAAAGCGGGTACATAATAAAAAATTGGGGGAGGGGAATTAAAATGAATAATACGTCTTTTACTGCGTTAATGGCGGTGGTTATCGATAAACTACCGGGGATTATGCAACTGTCGCAACGCAGTTGCGATACTGCTAAATGCGTGGATTTTTTGGCGCCGCTGTTGCTGCGGCTGTATTTGGCACCGGTATTTTGGATGGCGGGTACCAAAAAATTTGCCAATTTTTCCGACACGGCCGAGTGGTTTGGTAATGCTGAATGGGGCTTGGGTTTGCCGGCGCCATATGTGTTGGTGTTTCTGGTCGCGCTATTTGAAATCGTCGGCGCCTTGTTTTTACTGTTAGGTTTTGCCACCCGGCCTATCACTTTGCCATTGATGATCATCATGGTGGTCGCAGCGGTCAGCGCGCATCTCCAAAACGGCTGGTTGGCCATTGCGGCCGGTAGCGGCATTTTTGCCACCGATCGCACGATAGGCGCGATAGAGCGACTGGAGCGGGCCAAGGAAATTTTACAAGTGCAGGGCGACTATCAATGGCTGACCGAGAACGGCGCCTTGGTGATACTGAATAACGGGATAGAGTTTGCCGCCACCTATTTCGTCATGTTGTTGGCTTTGTTTTTCCTGGGCGGCGGCCGGTTTGTCAGTGTGGATTATTGGCTGGCGCGCAAGTATTTGCCTGAACTAACAGCCAGGGCCTGACCACTACAGCCCACACCGAACTGTTGGCACTGATCCATTCGCCGGCCTGTCGATCCGAAACATGACCGATTAGGCCGGCTTCCAGCCATTGCTCAACTTGCGCCTTGTTGTCGCGCGAGAACTGATAAGCCACTTCTACCAGATCCAGATCCTTTGCAACCGAGATTGCCAGACCGGCCGCGAAAAATCGTTGCAACTCGGCCCAGGGAATGGACGAGGTTTCCAAATTCACCTTGGCTTTTTCCAGATCGGGGAGAGAGTCGTTCATTAACATTTTCCGGTTGGGATGTTGTAGTATGCCCAGCTATTTTATCGTAACCCGGTTTATAAAACAGAAGTGAGGATTCATCAATGTCGCTATTGAGTTCATTTAAAAAGCGTTCCACCCTGGACGCGGCGATCAAGCAAGTTGCCCAGGCCCGTAAAAGCGAAGGCAGCAAAGCCGAGCAACTATACAAGGGTGCGTATCAAGGCTTTGCTAATGTCATTGCCGACCATTTGATCGTCTCCGAAGCGCTGTATCACTGGGGATTTGGGCTGTTACACGAAGCCCGGACTCAAGAACCGAAAGCCGCTATTGAAATTTACGAAGATGCCATTTCCAAGTTTTCTTTTTGCTTATTGATTTCGCCTAACTATTTGGGGGCGGCGATAGACGGCGGCGTAGCATTTATGGAATTGGCCCGCATCAGTGCCGAGGCGGCGAAGCCCGACCTTTACGATTTGGCGGAAGATTTTTTCGAGAAGGCCTGCGCCATTCAAAAAGGCAGCGCGGCTTACAATCTGGCCTGCGTTTATGCGTTGCGCGGCGATAACGACGCCTGCTTGGCCGCACTGCAAACCGCCAGGGAATTTGGTAGTTTGCCCGACGAACAAAATATATTGCAAGACGACGATATGGCCGGCGTGATTAATGCCCCTTGGTTCAAGGCGTTTATGGAGGAGGTACGCGCTACGCCGGCCCCGGAAAAAACCAAACTCAAGGATATTGAAATCAATGTCGAGCCGGGCTTCAAGATAGAGAAAAAAGAGGATTTTGATTACTACTCATAAGTTATTAGGCCATTCAAACTTGAATACCCTTGCGGGCCAAGGCTTAGCGGGGTTTTAGGTCTGAATGAGCCAGATTGACCATCTGCGCGGTTTTCCATATAGCCAATCCGTTTTTGTCCGCGGATAGGGGATGAAAGCAAGCTATTTGATGCACGTTGGCATTAATCGGGTTTTTCCATCCCGGTCGTTTGTTGTGCCGGCAAGATGAACTTTGCTAGGAGCCTGTCGGACTTTAGCGCAGTAGATCTAACCGCGACATCGGTTTGGTAAAATAAGGAGGGTCAAAAGATCAGATATACGGAGCCTGTGATGAGTCGATTCATTCCCGTCAACCG
>NZ_JAXARY010000034.1:0-42448 GCF_033949435.1 Methylomonas defluvii
ACTCACAGGACTTTTCGAAACGTGTCGAAGAACTGGTATCAACTGTTTGCCATTAGTGAACAATTTATGATCTATACCAGCCATTGACAAAGACACCTCGAACGGCAGAAGTTGGCCGAAATTTGCCCATCAACCCACTCCAGAACACCTACCGGAAAATCGGGTTTGCGATAGGTTTAAAGACAATTCACAAATATCCGAAGCTACATCAGGCTTCAAAACCCATCTCGAAGGAAGAGAAGCCGGACTCGTCGCCGTATATCAACGACAGGCCGGACGGATCGGGTATTTTGCTTTGTTTGGCCGAGTAGGCGTCCAGGATTGGGGTGATGTGGCGTACCGATCTGGGCGTGGTGTAAACCAGGAAGGCCGTTTCGTCGTCGGACCAGCCGCCGAACATCGCCATGCCCTCGGGGCCGTTTCGCGCCACGTAGGCGGCTCGGAAAGCGCCTAACAGCACGTAGATTTCACCGGATTCGTATTCCTGGCGGGAGAGGGTGATGCGGTGCCAACTCATGGTTTTTGCCATTTCATGCCTTCCGTCACTAAATCAACTTAATTGACCTAAATCGTCTTGCTGCTTGATTTTGCTCAGCCCCAAGAATCTTAACATCGGAAGGCAATGCAGACCATACAGGTGCCCACCGGGATGGATAATCCCGGTGCTAGAAAAATTACGAAATGTAATTAAACAACGACAGATTTTGTACCTTGGTAAAGGCTTGCTGCGCGGCTTGCAGTGATATTTGTTGCAGATTGAATTTGCTCAAAGCTTCGGCGTAATCCAGGTCGCCGATGTCCGAGGCGGTGGATTTGTTGTCCAGAATGTAGTCGGCGTTTAAATTTTCCTGATCGTCCAAGGCGTTTAAACGGGCGCCGGCCGAGGCGCGTATCGTATCGAAGCGCACCAGAGCGGTATCGATGTCGTTCAGCGAGTTCTTATTGGGCGTGTTGGCTTTTAAATCGGCGGATATTTGCGCGACTGCTTGAAACACGTTGCTGATGCTGCCTGCTGTCAGCGGCGCGACTTGAATACTGCCGAACACCGACTCGCCGGGGTCGCCGTCGGTCACTTGCCGGGTGGGGCCTATCGCGATACTACGTTGGTTGGCGTCACCCTGATAGGCGTAAGCCGGGGTGTCGGTAAATGCGGCCTGATCGGTTTTGTATCCGGAATAAATATACTCGCCGTTGGCATTTTTGGTGTTGGCGATGCTTAGTAATTGCTTGTTCAACTCATCGATTTCCATCGCGATTTGTTTGCGGTTGGTGGCGGTGTTACTGTCGTTCAAACCTTGTACGGTCAATTCCCTGATTCTATGCAACACGCTGCCGGCATTATCCAGGCCGGATTCTTCCAGGTCGAGCCTTTGCCGCGCCGCGCCGATGTTGACTTGGTATTGCTCATTTTCCTTAATGTTGTGATTCAGGTCGATCATACTGGTGGCGGCGACCGCATTTTCCGCGGGGCTGAGGTATTTCTTGCCGGACGATAGTTTTAGCTGAGTCTCGCTGAGTTTGGATTGTTGATCCAACATCGCGTTAAGGCCGAGCTGATGATTCCATGAAGTTGAAATGCGCATAATAATCTCCTAGCGAAATGCCCCGATCAGCGTGTCGAACAGTGAGTTAGCCACCGACACGGCTTTGGCTGCTGCCTGATACGAATTTTGAAAATTGATGAGATTGGCCGCTTCTTCATCCAAGTTGACGCCGGATACGTTTTCCTTGGCGCTGGTGGCTTGCTTTAGCAGGGTTTCCTGCGCGGTGCGACCCACCGAGGCGGCATGCGTTTGCGAACCCACATCCGAGATCATTTGCCCATACACTTGGGTAAAGCTGGCTTTACCGCCGAACATTTTTGCTTGGGTTTCCAGGTTAGCCAATTTCAGCGCATTGCTGTTGTCGCCGGGCAGGCCGGTGGCGCTGGCGGCAGCAATTTGTCTGGGATTGGTGATGGCCGCGTTCACTTTGATTTTGGCGGCGGCATTAAAGTTGGGGCTGATCTGGAAGGAATCGCCGCTGGTCAACGAGCCGCCGCTAAAACTAATACTAAAACCGTTAGTGGCGGCGGTGGTCGCCAGAGTAGCGGCGCTTAAGCCTGTGGTAGTGGTATTGTCGCTTAAATTGGTCAGGCTGAAAGTGGCCGCCGGCACCGTTGCGGTCACATCAAGCCGGTAAGCGGCGCCCAAGCCGGATGCTGATGTTGGGGCAACAAATGCGCTAGAAACCACCAAGGTGCTGTCGCTGACGGTGGCTTTCACTTGTGGAGTAGGCGAATTCAAATCAAAAAACGCCACATTGGTGTTGCCGTTGATGTCGTAGCCGGCTTTATGAATATTGTTAAATTCCGTAGCCAAACCGGTTGCCAGCAAACCCAGCTGTTGTTGCGCAGGGTCCAGTACTTGATCTCTAAAGCGCAAATTGCCGGAGATTTCGCCGCCGGATAACTGTTTTGAAATATCCTGGCCATTCAGCATGATCAGCTTTTGATTGACGTCGTTACTGTCGCCGACCACGGACAGCGTCGAAGCCGCACTGCCCAACACCAGTGGTTGGCCCTTGCCGATAAACACGTTGTAAGAGCCGTCGGCTTGGGCGACATAGGAAACATCGGCTTTTTCGGCAATTTTAGTCAGCAATAGATCGCGCTGATCCATCAACTCGTTGGGCATTTGCTTGCCGGACGAGCGGCCGATGTCCGACACGATTTTCACATTCAATTCGGCCAGGGTTTTGGCAAAGCCGTTTAGCTCTTGCACCGAGCTGGTGATGTTATCGTTGACGCGCTTACGCAAATCGCCGAAGCGGGCGCTCATGGTGTTGAATTGCTGGGTCAGCGATTCGGCTTCGGTCAACATCACCTGGCGGGCGGCCACCGAGCTGGGATCGTTGGCAACGCTGTCGATCGCATCGAAAAAGCTTTTCATGGCCGGTGCCAGACCAGTGGTTTCGTCGGCGGTGATATTGTCGATTTGCGAGGACAAGGTGTAAAAACTGTCTATATCGTGAAACGTCGCGGTGCTGGAGCGGACCTGATTGCTGATGAACTGGTCGTAGCTGCGGGTGATATTAGCAACCTCGACGCCGTTGCCCATATAGCCGTTGCCGGTGAATTGCTCGGGGCGGGTGGCCAGTTCGACGCGCTGCCGGCTGTAGCCTTCGGTGTTGGCGTTGCTGATGTTGTTGCTGGTGGTTTCCAGCGAGCGCTGGAACGCCGTCAGCCCCGACAATGCGTTTCCGAGAATGCCAATGGCCATGGTCGCCTCCTATCCCGCGCTTTTTAGAGCTGCTACCTGGGCCGCGGTTTGGCTGTGGTAGATCGTCATGACTTTTTCGGCATACCGCGGATCGGTGGCATAACCGGCTTGTTGCAGCTCGTGTAAATAGTGTCCGGCGTTGCCGGCTTTTTTCAAAGCTTCGCTGTAACGCGGATTGGTTTTGATAAAGTTCACGTAATCGTCGAAGCTCTCTTTATAGGAATCGTAAGCCCGGAAGCCGGCCATTTCTTTTTTGGCGACACCCCCGGCATATTCCAGCGTCATGGTTTTGGCTTGTTTGCCTTGCCAGGACCTGTCGGCCTTGATATTGAACAAGTTAAAGCTGTTATCGCCCTGGGGATTTTTCACCATGCCTTGGCCCCAGCCGGTTTCTAATGCCGCTTGAGCCAGCAAGACATTGGGATCTACTCCCAGGCTGCGCGCGGCTTGTTCGGCATGCGGACGCAATTGGTTAACGAACTCGTCTCTGGAGGTTAGCGGCCGATCATTTTCGCTGCTGACTTTGTCGTCCAGGGTTTGCCATTGGTCGGCTAGCGCATTTTGACTACGTTCCAAACGGGCCAAACTGCGTTCCATGCTGCTTAAGCCGGAGGCATCCAGCGGCAGGGATTCTTCGCTTTCCTCGCCGGCTCGCAACGACTGATGATGGTCGGGCTTATTGCTGGCGCCGGTGCCGGCCGCGCGATTCAAGAAATCGCCAGTGGACAGTTGTTTGTCTTGTTCTTCGTCTTTGTTTTGTTTGGGCGACAGTTGTTGGGCAATCAAATCCGCAAAACCGATGCCGGGTTTGCCGGCCAGGTGCACGGACATTTGCTGGTCGTACATGTCTTGATAAAACTGGGTTTGTTGGCTATCCAAAATGCCTTCGGACAATTTAGCCTGACGCATGTTTTTCATGATCATGCCTAAAAACACCGACTCGAATTGTTTGGCGACTTCCTTGATCGCCTCGGGCGATTGCTCGCGGGCGCCTTGTTTAAGTTTCGCCAGGCCGTTGAAGTCGGTATAAACCGAAGCGCTGTCTACGTTTAACATGGGAATCTCCAAAGAATCATGCAATTGGCGGCTGTGTAACGTTGTTTAAATCACAATCAACTCGGCTCTGAGCGCGCCGGCGGATTTCAATGCTTCCAAAATCGCCACCAAGTCGCTGGGGCCGGCGCCGACGCCATTTACCGCTTGGACGATCTCGTCCAGCGATACGCCGGGGTTGAAGACAAACATGTGGTTTTTATCTTCTTTAACCGAGACATTGGATTGCGGTGTGACTACGGTACTGCCGCCGGATAAGGGGTTGGGCTGGCTGACTTGTTGGTTTTCGCTGATCGTCACCGTCAGGCTGCCATGAGACACCGCGGCCGGTTGTACTCTGACCTTGCTGTTGATAATCACGGTGCCGGTGCGCGAGTTGACGATCACTTTGGCCGGTGCGTCGTCGGGAGCCAATTCCAGGTTTTCGATAACTGAGGCAAAACCGACCCGTTGATTGGGATTAACCGGCGCTCTGACGCTGACCGAAGTGGCGTCGACGGCTTGCGCGGTGTCGGCGCCTAAAGCCTTGTTGATCGAGTCCGCCATGCGCTGCGCGGTGGTGAAATCCGCGGAATTCAAGTTAAACACCAGGTCCGCGCTTTGATCGAATGAACTGGGCACGATGCGTTCCACCGTGGCGCCGTTGGGTACCCGGCCGACCAGTGGATTGTTGACGGTAATTTTTGAGCCGTCCTGGCCGCCGGCACTAAGGCCGCCTACCACTAAATTCCCTTGTGCCACCGCATACACATTGCCGTCGGCACCGCGTAAAGGACTCATCAACAGCGAGCCGCCGCGCAAACTTTTGGCATCGCCTATCGAGGACACCGTGACGTCAATTTTTTGACCGGGTTTGGCGAAAGCGGGCAGGTCGGCGTGAATACTGACCAATGCGACGTTTTTGGCTTTGGGATCGGTATCGGGCGGCAAGGTCAGGCCCAGTTTGCCCATCATGCTGCGCAGGCTTTGGCCGGTAAATTTGGTTTTGTCGCCGGTTTTATCCAGCCCCGTCACCAGGCCATAGCCCACCAATTGGTTGGTGCGCACGCCGGCGATGGCGGCGATGTCTTTGATACGTTCCGCTTGCGCGGTATTTGCCAAGAGCAGTAAGGCGAATGAAAAGAGTATTTTGTTCATCAGATTTCTCCGTCAGCCTCGGCTAGAAAGGAAACAAGGGGCTGGAAAGAATTCGCGAGATCCAGCCGGGCTTGCTGCTGTCGGCCAAGGCGCCGTCGCCGGTGTACATAATTGTGGCGTCGGCCACTTTGCTGGAGGCCAGGGTGTTGGCGACGTTGATGTCGATAGGCCTTACGATGCCGGACAGGCGGATATATTCGCTGCCGTCGTTCAGCGTCACACGTTTTTCGCCGCGCACGCGCAGATTGCCGTTGGGCAACACGTCGACCACGGTCACGCTCATGCTGCCGGTCAACCGGTTACTTTGCCGGGAGTCGCCTTTGCCTTCGCTGCTGCGGTCGGTACTGTATTCGAGCGATGAGGCCAGGTCATGTCCAAGCAAAGCCTCGCTGGCGACGCCGAATAGAGTTGGGGCGGAGCCTTTGATATTGATGTCAGAGTTTTTACTGGCCTTGGAATTGGCTTGCTTGGTGGCGTTGGTGTTTTCGTCGAAGGTTACCGTCAAAATATCGCCGACCCGGCGCGCGGCATGATCTTCGAATAAGCGCATGTCGTAGCCGGCCTGGTAAATCGCGCCGTTGCTTTGTTGGGGCGGCCGCAAATCGGCGGGTTGTACCGGGGCGAAGTCGGGGTCGCGTTTTGGCAAGGTATCGCAGCCTGCCAGCAAGGCGATTGCCGCTACCAGCAAAATTTTGCCGCCTGCTTGCCGTGTGATGAATGTATTCATGAGCTTTGTCCTGAATTAAAGTTGTTGCGTGACAAAGGACAACATCTGGTCGGTGGTGGAAATGGCTTTGGAGTTCATCTCATAAGCACGCTGGGTTTCTATCATGTTGACCAGCTCTTCCACGACGTTGACGTTTGAGGTTTCCAAGGAACCTTGAATCATGGTGCCAAGTTCGTTTTCGCCGGGCGCTCCGATAATCGGCGCACCGCTGGCGACAGTTTCCCGGAACAGGTTGTCGCCAATCGGCTCCAAGCCGGCGGTGTTGATGAAGTCGGCGATCTGAATCTGTCCCACCTGATTGGCTGCCGCCGCGCCGGGTTGGGTTACCGATACCGTGCCGTCCTGGCCGATGGTGACGCTCAGCGCGTCTTGAGGAATGGTGATGGCCGGTTCCAGCGGCATGCCGTTGGAGGTGACCACTTGGCCGGTGGAATCCATTTTGAACGAGCCGTCACGGGTGTAGTTGATGTCGCCGTTGGGCATTAAAATCTGCATAAACCCGCGTCCGCTGACCGCTATATCCAGCGAGTTGCCGGTTTGTAGAATATTGCCTTGGGTGTGCAGTTTTTCGGTCGCTACCGTGCGCACCCCGGTGCCTAGCTGTAAGCCGGTGGGTAATTGGGTGTTCTGGGTGGACTGTGCGCCGGCTTGACGGACGTTTTGATACATCAAGTCGGCGAAAATCGGTCTGGCTTTCTTGAAGCCGGTGGTGTTGACGTTGGCCAGGTTATTGGAAATAACCGCCATGCGGGTTTGTTGGGCATCCAAACCGGATTTTGCGACCCATAATGCTCGTTCTGTCATGACAATCTCCTAATCTGACAATTTTTTGTCTTATCAGGAGTAAAGCAGAAACTATGCCACTTGCATCAGCTTGGCGCTGGCGCCTGATGTGTCATCGATGTTTTTCATGACCTTGGATTGCAATTCGAAGTTTCGAGACAGCTCTATCATTTCCACCATCGCCGCCAAAGCATTGACGTTACTGGATTCCAGAGAGCCTTGAATCAGCGTGACAGTGGCGTCGGCCGGTATGGCGCCGGCTTGCTTGGCGTGCATCAAGCCATCTTCGCGTTTTTCCAGATTGGCCGGATCGGGATTCACCAGCTTGATCCGTTCAACAATCACGCTATTGGTGGCATTGACGCCTTGCGGGACGATGGAGATGGTGCCGTCGGTACCGATTTCCAGTTTTTGGGCGGGCGGAACCGTGATCGCTTCGCCGCCTTCGCCAAGCACCGAGAGTCCTGCGCCGTTTTGCAGTAAGCCTTCCGGGGTGAGGCGCAGATCACCGGCGCGGGTATAGGCCTCCTGGCCCTCGGCATTACGCACCGCGATCCAGCCTTGGCCGTTGATGGCGACATCCAGGTCGCGGCCGGTGGTGTGGATACTGCCGCTGGCCATGTTGGTGCCCGGGCGTTCGGTCATCGAATAGACCCTTGATGGATAACCGGGACCGAAAGCCGGCATCGCGCGAAATTGCTCGAAATCGGCCTTGAAGCCGGTGGTTTGGGCGTTGGCCAGATTATTGGCGTTGGCGCCTTGCGCCAGCAAGGTCTGCTTGGCGCCGTTCATCGCAATGTATAGGCTACGGTCCATGGTTATTCCCCATTAATTACCGAATCTGCAGTATGGTTTGCATAATGCTGTTTTCAGTGGTGATGGTTTGCGCATTGGCCTGGTAATGCTGTTGGGCTACGATCAGGTTGACCAGTTGCGCGGATAGCTCGACATTCGAGCTTTCCAACGCGCCGGCCTGAATCAAGCCGAAGTTATTCGCGCCGGCCTCACCGGGAATCGGTTCCCCGGAGTTGGCGCTTTGTCCCCAAGCGGTGTCGCCGATTTTGGCCAAGCCGTTGGTATTGGCGAAGCGGGTCAATGCCACTTTACCCATGGTCTGTGAGCCGCCGTTACTGAAGCGGGCAAATATCACCCCTTCATCGTCAATATCAATGCCCGTCAAGCGTCCGGCCGGTAAGCCGTTTTGCGTCATCGTATTCACGCTGAACTTTTCCTGAACCTGGGTGGAACCGAAGAAGTCCATGGTGCCTACCTTCACAGGGGCCGCGCCGGTCGCCGGCAGTATGGTGTAATCACTCAAGGCGAAGCGTCCGGACACCGGGGATTGTAATTTGCCGGAGGAATCAAAAGTCATCACGGCCGGCGTCGGCAAAGTGGTGGTCGTGGCCGGGGCGGCGACCGCCGTGCCATAGGTGCCGGCATTGATGGAGGTTCGGGCGTTTGGGGTGGCTGGCTCGGCCATAAAATGATACACACTCCAATTCGTAGTGGAGGCTGTCGAGGCGCCTTTTACATAATAGGTGGAGAGAATATGCGGCGAACCCAGCGAATCGTAAACAGTCACCGAGGTTTGCGAGTTGTAGGAGTTATTGTTGGTTGGGTCGAACGGAGTTACGCTGGGAACTGTTTCGTTGGCGTTGAGATTTACCGCCAGAGAGACAGTGTCGGTGGCGCTGGGTAAGCCGGTGAGGGTATTGATCTGCACCGGTTGCGTCACCCCGGTGCTGAAGCCGTCGGAGACTGCAGTGCCGTTGGGTTTATAAACCATCAGTGATTTGCCTTGGTTGTTAACTAGATAGCCGTCCTTGTCCAGTTTGAATTCGCCGGACCGGGTATAAGTGATGTCATTGGTTTCTGTTGGGCTTTTGGCCATGGTAAAGAAGCCTTCGCCGCTGATCGCCAAATCCAGGTTGTTGTCGGTGAACGACAAGCTGCCTTGGTTGAATTGTTGGGCGACGTTGGCAACTCTGACGCCGGCGCCGGCCGTGGTGTTGCTGACTCCCCCCAGACTGGAGGCGTAAACGTCGGCAAATTCCGACCGCGACTTTTTAAAGCCTACGGTGTTGGCGTTGGCAATGTTGTTGCCGGTCACCGCCAGATTGTTGGATGCGGCGTTTAAGCCGCTTAATGCTGTTGTAAAAGCCATGATGCCTTCTCCTTCACAAGATTTGTTTAATTTGACTGAATTTTACGGTGCCGACGCCGTCCAGATTGACTTGCAGGCCGTTGCTGCCGCTGCCCATCGTCACGCTTTTCACTAGCGATTTAATATTGGTGGCTAATACCGTATTGACGCCGTCAATTTTGGCTTCCGCTTGAATTTTGTAGACGCCGGGGTCGGCAAATTGTTTATTGCTGTCTTTGCCGTCCCATTCGAAGGTGGTAGTGCCCGCCGACTGTGCGCCCATATCGATTTCTCTGATGATGGCGCCGGTTTGCGGGTCTATGATTTTCACGCTGACATTCGGCGAACTGCTGGGCATTTCGAAATCGCCCGAGACGCTGCCGCCGGCACCCAGCAAAGCTTCCTTGGAGGGTGCCGAAACATGGCGGCCAACCAAGCCGGCTGCTTGCAGGGCTTGGTCTGAGCTGAGCGAGCTGGCAAACTCTTTGAACGAAGCCTGTAGATCTTGAATACCCGATACGGTGCTGAATTGCGCCATCTGGCCAAGAAATTCGCCGTTGTCCATGGGCTTCATCGGGTCTTGATGCGTCATTTGCGTGGTCAGCAGTTTCAGAAACTGGTCTTGCCCCAAGCTTTGTTTTTTTACGCCGCTTGATGTGTCGGAGCTGGTAGTGGCCAAGCCGAGACTTTTAAAGGTGTCTATTGCGCTGGTCATAAATGCCTCACTGTCCCATTTTCAGGGTTTGCAAAATCAGGTTTTTAGCCGTATTCAACACCTCTACATTGTTTTCGTAGGAGCGGGAAGCGGACATCATATTGGCCATTTCTTCCACGGTGTTGACGTTGGATTTATAGATGTAGCCGGTCGCGTCCGCCAACGGATGATTGGGGGCATATTCCATCACCGGCGGCGCTTGGTTTTCGACGACGCCCAGCACGTTGACGCCGCTGGCGGTGCTGTTCTTGTCCATTGCATTTTTCAGTTCGGCGGCAAACACCGGTTGACGGGATTTGTAGACCTGGTCGATGCTGCTGCTGACGCTGTTGGCGTTGGAAATATTGCTGGCGACCAGATTGAGTCTCAGGTTTTGCGCGTTCATACCGCTGCCGGCGACATCGAAGATGCGAAATGCAGACATGGTTATTCTCCTTTAATGGCCGACATCAGGCCGGAAAACTTGTTGTTGATAAACCGTAAGCTGGCTTCGTACTGCACGGCGTTTTCTGCGTATTTGGCTTGTTCGATGTGCGATTCGACGGTATTGCCGTCCAGCGAGGCTTGTTGCGGATTGCGGTACAGCAGGTCTGCGCCGAGTACATTATTCTGGCTAGACAGATGGCCTTGCTGGCTGCGTTTCAGCTCTGATCCTGCCCCGGCCAGGGTTTGTTGAAACACCGACTTGAAGTCCAGATCGCGGGCTTTGTAATCGGGCGTGTCGGCGTTGGCCAGGTTTGATGCCAGAATTTCGCTGCGCTTTTCGCGCAACGCTAATGCTTGCGGATGAATGCCTAAGGCACTGTCGAAATTAATAGCCATAATTGCCACCTTTGGGTTTTTTAAACTTTAAAGCAGTATATGTGCCATAAAATAAATGTGCTGTTATTTCATTTGTGTAGCGGATTTTAGGGATGGCGAGAGTGTCAAAAAACAGTGCTTCGGGCGGGGCGGCAAAATGCTGCCGCTGTGTTAAGTCGTCAATAAACTGACGAGCGACTTAACCGATTTTTTTGAAGTAGCTGGTTAAGCCGGAACGAACCAATTCAAAGCTGTTTAAGCCTGTCGGCATCGCTTCGGTACTGCTGAGGAACAGATAGCCGCCGGGTTCCAGGCTGTCAGCCATGCGGGAGAGGATGTCGCGTTTAACTTGATCGGAGAAATAGATCAGGACGTTGCGACAGAAGATCAGGTCAAAACGGCCCAAGGCAGTGAACGATTTGAGCAGGTTGAATTGTTGAAAACGCACGAGTTGGCTGACTTCCGGGCTAAGTAAGTAGCCGTCGTAATTTTTGTGGAAATACCGGGCTTTTGCCGCGCTATCCAGGCCGCGAGATAGTGCGGCTTCCGAATAAACCGCTCGCTTGGCTTCTTCGAGGATAGCTTCCGAGATGTCCGTGCCGATAATTTGCACGGAGCGGGATTTGCTGGAGGCTCTGATGGCTTCCAGGGCGCAGATGCCTATCGAGTAGGGTTCTTGGCCGGATGAGCAGGCGGCGGACCAAACTCTTACGTTGCCGTTTTTGCTGTTTAACAAGCCGGGTAAGACCTTGTCTTTGAGTTCGACGAATTGCCGTTCGTCGCGAAACCAGAACGTTTCATTGGTGGTCATCGCGTCGATGACGGCGCTTTTGATTTTTTGCGCGGAAAATGACGCGGATTGCAGGCTGTTGGCTAGTTCAGCGAAACTTGTGAATTCAAATTTGCCCATCAAGGGCAATAATCGGCTTTTTACCAGGTATTGTTTGCTGTCACCCAACTCGATGCCGCAGCTCTGGCTGAGGAATTGTTGTATGGTTTGGTACTCCGCGGCGGAAATGTCGATAATTTTACCCGCCGGACTACCCGGTTCAGCCTGGTTCAACATGTCTAAGCTTTGCGGCTGGACGGCGTCTCGAGTATCGGTCAGGAATGGGCTGCATGATAAAGTTTGAGCTGATGCTGAATGGAATTCATCAACGAGTCTGGGTCAAATTTGGCCAGAAATTCGTTAGCGCCGACTTTTTGGACCATTGATGTGTTAAACACGCCGCTTAATGAAGTATGCAAAATCAAATAGATTTTTTTCATGTTGGGGTCGGCCTTGATTTTGGTAGCTAGGGTATAGCCGTCCATGCGCGGCATTTCTACATCGGAGATGATCATCGAGTATTTGTCCTGAATATCGATGCCGTCGGCCACCAGCGCGTTTAAATGATCCCAGGCTTCTTGGCCGTCTTTTAGCAGCGTACATTCGATGCCGATTTGCTGGCAGACCCGTTTAACCTGGTTCCTGGCCACCGATGAATCGTCCACTACCAAGATATGATCGTTTTTGCTGGTTACTTCCATGTCGATGATTTCTGCAGAAGCTTCTTCGCGGCCGCCGATGACTTCTTTCATCACTTTTTCGACGTCAATCACCTCTATCAGCTCACCGTCGATTTCAGTCACTGCAGTTAGATAGCTTTCTTTGCCGGTGCCGGTAGGTGGGGCTTTTACTTGTTCCCAACCGATATTAATGATCCGGTCTACCGAGCCGACCAGAAAGCCTTGAATGGAACGGTTGTATTCGGTGACGATGACGTAGCAGCCGGCGTCGCGGACCAAGGGTCTCATGCCGATAGCCATCGACAAATCGAGTACGGGAATGGTTTTACCGCGCAGGTGGGCCACGCCGCAAATCACCGAATGTGAATTGGGAATTTGCGTTAAGGGCGGGCATTGAATCACTTCCTGAACTTTGAAAACATTAATCCCAAAGCGTTGTTTACTAACAAGTTTAAACAACAAGAGTTCGAATCTGTTGTGCCCCGCTAGTTTGGTGCGCTGATCGACTCCGTCTAAGACTCCGGCCATAAAACCCCCTGAAATATACTGCTTGCAATTATAGACACTTTGCTTTTTTTTACTTTATAAAATTACTGGTATGTTTCGTGCTGTATTCTTGCAAAAGTCAAAAAAATGGCGACTGCAATGAAGATCAAAAATTTGAGAGTGATTTGGCTGTTGGTCTGCGAAACAGCGTTAGCGGGGCCGATGCAGTCGGTGCCGTTAATCCAGGATGCGGTTAACCAATACATCAGCACCAATCTTGCTCCAGGCGGCAAGTACGAAATAGGCGGAGCGCAAATTGATCCGCGTTTGCAATTGCCGCAGTGCGAACAACCATTACAAGTATTTACCCAATCCGGCGAAATAAAGCCGGGCAGGAATACGGTGGGGGTGCGATGCCAAGGCGAAAGAGGCTGGACGATTTACAGCATGGTATCGGTAAGGTCGTTTAAAGACGTACTGGTCCTGAATCGTTCATTACAGCGCAATGATGTGATTCGTGCCGAGTATTTGACTGCGGAAACTCGCGATATTGGCTTGTTGCAACAGGGTTATCTGACTGAGTTGGATGATGTCGTTGATAAGCAGGCGGTACGTAATATTCCCGCAGGCAGTGTGTTGAGTAAGCTGCACGTTACCGAGTTGACGTTGGTCAAGCGCGGCGAGCGGGTGAATATTCAATCGGGCAAGGCCGGAGTGCTGATTAGCGCGGTTGGCACGGCGATGGCGGATGGCGCAAAAGGTCAGAAAATCAATGTAAAAAACTTGTCTTCGCAACGGGTAATCCAGGCCACCGTGGTGGATTCCGGTCAGGTATCGGTTTATTTTTGATAAAGCGTTAAAGGAATTTATGATGATGCCGCTAAATGCTACAGATAAAACTAATTTAGGAATACCGTCATGGCTATCGACCCTATCACCAGCAAATCTGTTAGCACACCGCTACCGGCAAAACCAGCGGTTAAGGACTCGGCCGAACCTAAAGAGAAGCCCGTCAGCGGCGCCTCCACGGACACAGTCAACATCACAGCGACCGCTCTGGACATTAAATCGGCAACTGCTGCAAGCGCTACCGCCCCCGTGGTGAACGAAGACCGTGTGGCGGCCATAAAAGCCGCTGTGCAGGACGGCAGCTATCAAGTCAACGCCGAGCGCGTTGCCGAGAAAATGTTGCAATTTGAAGGTCAACTAACCAATAGCACATGACGTCATGATAGAGAAAACTTATCAAATCACCGAAAAACTGCTAAATAACGGTTTAAAAGCAACGCAAAGTTTGCACGAGCTGCTGAACGCCGAAGCCGCAAACCTGAAACAAAAAACCGATGCGGATGCCATATCGGCAATCGCTACTCACAAAAAAGATCTGGTTGCCCAGCTTGAGCAATTCACCAAGCAACTTGGGCAGGTACTCGCCACCGAGCAACTGGTGGTGAGTAACGATGGCATGAAAGCCTATCTGGTCAAAGCTAAATCCGCCGGTATCAATATTTCCGAGTCCTGGAATTATTGGAATCACATCGTTAGGCTCTCCCAAACCTGTCGCACAATTAACGAACAAAACGGTGCCAGCATTGCGTTATTGAGTCGACATACGCAAAGATCACTGCAAATCTTAAGAGGCAAGTCGCCGTTAGTCGCTACCTATGGGCCTGATGGAGTCACCCGCAACGAGCTGTTTTCGCATACATTAATTTCGGTGTAGACTGAGCGACGAATAACCAGACAGGTCGCTCATATGCTGCGAAAACTCAAGCATTTATTTTCAAAACCGTTGCCGACGGAGCCCGCTCACGATGACGATGACGAGCTATTGAGTTTTGAGAACCCCAACTTTATTACCGATTCCGACAAGATTGCCAAATTACTGGGGGAAATTGAAAATAGTTCGCCGCTATGTACCGTTCAGGTTGAGGGCGAGGACTTTAGTTCTTCAATATTGGCAGTCAAACTGGATAAGAAGGTCATTATCCTCGACGAGCTGATGCCTAAACACGGCAACGATTTTCTGTTGCTTAATCGCTCGCTGAAACTCTCTACCTTTCATAAGGGTATTCATTTATCGTTTAATCTGGCGGGAATCGAAGTCGGTCATTCACGGGGAATCAATTACTACAAAGCCCCGTTCCCTGATCGCGTGTTTTATCCTCAGCGGCGGCGCACCCCGCGTCTGGAAATTAGCAGTATCGATATTCCGTTTTCCGGCGTTGTGCAGCGCACGGGTATTTCGGTCGGAGGTAGTCTGTTCGATTTATCCAGAGGCGGAGCGGGGATTACCGTTCCCGTTAATAGGGCGCGGGTTCAGCGCGGCGATACCGTAAAAAACTGCCAAATCACCTTTGAAGATTATGTTATGGATTTTGATCTGTCCGTACGCTTTGTAAAGCCGGTATCGGCGGCATCAGCCAAAGTGCAAATCGGCGGATTATTCGAAAATCTGTCTGCAAAAAGCCAATCCAAGCTGTCCTATTTCATCACTTCACTTGAGCGCGTGGAGATTAGAAAACAGAAAGCCTAGTCTTTTGGCCTGTGGTAAAATCACGCGCTAAGGTCCCGGTAGCTCAGCAGGATAGAGCGGTCCCCTCCTAAGGGACAGGTCGGACGTTCGAATCGTCTCCGGGACGCCATAACAGCCGTTACGAACTGCTTTTGGCTGACCAAAGCTCTCGCAATCGTTGCATCAAACGCCAGTTTAAAGTCTGGGTATGAGGCATAGTTTTTTGCAAATCCAACTCCCATGTGCGCTCAACGCTGATGGCGTTTTGAAATAGTTTTCCCGTGCGAGCTTATTTTTCTGCGCATCCGCTATCTTCATTATGAGTCTTGTAGCGGCCATGATTCATGCCAGTTTGGCTCGCTGATAAACTTCAATAGTTGGTCTTACAGGGTGGTAGCCCAGCCAGCAAAGCATCGTTCGTTAAAGGCTTTAATCAAAACTTAATATTTTGTTAATAAAGGATTAAGTTGCCGGCTGTAGAATCTCGGCATACCCAATTTCTAATTGCGGTTTTTAGTTTTGAACAACCGATTTGTCCGACAGATGCACGACTATTCATAAAGATGGAAGGCGTTTCTGTCTTAGCAATGGATTGTGGCGCATTATATTGCACGGTAGAGTTGGGAGCGATTGGTGGTGGGTAGCGGGGCTTGCATTCAGTGGTTTATGCCGTTGTATAGGGATAAGTCTAGGGAGAAAGCCGAAGGGGTATGCACCCTAATGTAGCCAGGTTATTCAAGTGGGTGCCATGCCTTTGTAAAAAGCGCCGTTTAAGTAAAGTCGTTTGAATATATCAATTCATCTATTGAACTTGATCTCTGTTTCAGGGATTAACCATTTTGAGCTATTGCCTTGCGATCAACGAATGTTCGGCAGTAGCGGCTTACGAGAGTTGAAGACTCGTAGTAAGCAGACAGAACTCTGCTAAAGCTGATGTTGTTATGCAATATCGGCTTCGGAGTATAAGGTGGCTAAAGGATAGCCGTTTGTTAACGTAAGTGAAAATGGGGAACAATCCATGAAAATGCTTTTATCTTTAAAACTTTGGCTTGCTGTTTGCCTGTTTGCAGTTTCGACTGTAAGCTCAGCAGGCATCATTTGGGAAGCTACTGACGGCGATAGTAATTTTATCTCCTTCGGTTCTAGTGCATTCCCATTTACTTCAAGTGACACCTTCGGTATCTTTGCTGCTACCGCTGATCTGGCTGCTGATGCACCTGTGTACACTTTTAACGGTGTAGGTAGCTTTGCCTCTGCTAGCCCTTTTAAATTGGGCCTGTTGACAGCAAGCGGTTGGGTTAGCGAAGCCGGTAATTACGAGCTGAGCGCTCCTAATACCTTCTTGTTGTCCTTTGTAAAACCTGGCGTGATTACCAACAACTTAAGCTTTCTGTTTGGATTTGATCTGAAAGCAGCCGCTAATCAAAATCCTGTCACTAGCGTGCCTCTCCCCGCTTCTGTATGGTTTATGACAAGTGCGTTGATGGGCTTTCTGTATATAGGTCGTCGTAAACAGGTCGTTTAATCCCAAGCTATCATTGGGCTTTTAGGCCGGTTGGAGTCCAGTACTCCACCCGGTTTTTTTATGCCTATTGAACAGAGGCCGGTTTGTTCATAAGTGCTTACACAAAGTTGTGAGCAAATCCGGCAACGCACTAAAATCAGTGCACTCATTTTCGAATGCGTTCGAGACACGGTTTTTATAGCGTTTATCTTGTTGCGGCAGGCCATAATAGGCGGTGTGCAGATTATCTTGGGTAAATACTATGGCGAAAATACTAGTGATCGGTTGTGGAGATATTGGCTATCCGGTGGCTTTGCGCTTGCACCAGCAGGGGCATCAGGTAACCGGGTTGAAGCGCAGCGCGCCGGCTACCTCGACCCCGTTTCCCATTTTTATTGCCGATATAAGATTGGCCTCGTCATTGGTTACTTTACCAAGCAGCTTTGATGCGGTGATATTTATCGTAGCTCCCGATAGCCGACAGGCTGAGGAATATCAAGCGCTGTATGATGTTGGTTTGCGCAATTTGTTAGCGCATTTTGCGGCAGCTGAAACATCACCTTTTTGGTTGATGGTGTCGTCAACCAGTGTTTACGAACAGAATCGTGGCGAATGGGTTGATGAAACCAGTGTCACTGAACCGGCTAGCGCCACGAGCCGCTGGCTGGCTGCGGCGGAGAAACGCTTGTGGATTGCGAGTGACCGCAGTTGCGTCGTGCGTTTTTCCGGAATTTATGGGCCGGGTCGTGATTGGTTATTACGCCGAGTGGAGCGAGGGGAGGGCATCCAACAGCAACCGCCCAGTTATACCAACCGCATTCATTCTGAGGATTGTGTGGCGGTGTTGTTATTTTTACTGGAAAAACAACTCGCCGGTGTAGCCTTGGAGCCTTGCTATCTGGCGACCGACGATGAGCCGGCCCCGCTTTGGGAAGTGATGAGTTGGTTGGTCGAACAATTTGCTTGTCCTCAGCCTTCAACGTTGTCAGTAGCTCCGGATGCCCCGCAAAACAAACGCTGCCGCAACACCAGGCTCAAGGCCTTGGGTTACCGCTTTTTGTATCCTAGCTATCGGGACGGTTATGCAACCGTGCGACCGTTGCCGGGCGCGGATGGGTGAACTCAATACCTTTAAGCCTCTTCATGTTATTCAAGCTCAAGCAAGTTTATAGGTGTTGAGTTTGCCGTTTATTCGCCACACCGCGCTTCGTCGCGAACACTGTTGCGGCTTGTTGTAAGAACGCCGGCCGACTTTTTTCGCCGCTCCTTCGATAGTCCTCGTCTAACGCTGCCATCGCTTCGGCTGGCGGTACAAATAGTGTGTCAGTCATGACCGAGTAGGTGAATTCGAATAAGCGTTTCAAAGCAATTTGCCAGGTACTGTCCGTTAAGGCGTATAGCGCATCGCTAAATTGTAAAAAGCGGGTAAACGGTTGTTCGGCGACAATGAGCGGCAAACTCGCGGCAAACCGGCCGGAGTTGCCGATTAAATCCCAAAAGCGGGCGAATCGCGTAATACGTTGCAAGTCAGTAAAGCTCATATCTCGCGTGCTGAGAATGGCGTAGGGTGGCTGCGGGTCATAACGTAGCTGGTACGCTTCATTGTGTCGGTTGATTGGTGCGCCGCGCAGGCGTTTTAAAATCCCGACCTGAATTTCTTGGGGGTTGAGTGCAAACAATTTATCGAAACTGGCACCGAAGCCTGCAAGAGTGTCGCCAGGCAGGCCGGCGATTAGATCGGCATGAATATGGGCGTTGGAATATTGCCGGAGCCAGCTTAAATTGGCTTCGGTTTTCTGGTTATCCTGTTTGCGGCTGATCAGATGTTGGATGGCAGGATCAAAGGTTTGCACACCCACTTCAAATTGCAGTACACCGGGCGGAAATTGGCTGATGGCCTGCTTCAGACGTTCAGGCAAATTGTCCGGAATCACTTCAAAGTGCAAATATAGATCTTCGCTCAAGCGAGCCAAAAAAAACTCAAGGATAGCAACGCTGTTGTCTACTTTTAGATTGAAGGTGCGGTCGATGAACTTAAAGTGTCGTGCACCGCGCCGGTATAGAATTTCCATTTCGCGCAAAAAGCCGTTTAAGTTGAACGGTTTGGCGGTAGTGTCCAGCGACGACAGGCAAAATTCGCATTTGAACGGACAGCCGCGCGATGCTTCCACGTAGATAATCCGTTGACGGATGTCGGTTTCCGTATAGTGTGGATATGGCGACGCCAGGGTGTCCAATGCGGCCATCTCGCCAGCCACGATTTTTTCGGTTGGTTTAAATCCTGACAGCAACTGCCGGCATAATTGCGGAAAACTTAATTCGCCGTTACCGGTGACGACATAGTCCGCCGATTCGGCAATGCTTGGTAAATCGGGCGGATGACTGACTTCCGGCCCGCCAAGTACGATGATAATTTCTGGTGCGACTTGTTTCAGGATGGCTATCACGGCGCTGATTTCCACCACATTCCAGATATAAACGCCAAGGCCGATAATCCGCGCTTGTTGTTGCAGTAGTTTTTCGACAATTTCGATTGGGCGCTGCTGGATGCCGAATTCTAATAAGACCGTGTCTGTTTGCAACGTGCCCATGTTGGCGTAGAGATAGCGTAAGCCAAAAGCAGTGTGAATGTATCGGGCGTTGAGGGTAGATATAACGATACGGGGCATGTCTGATGTGGCGGATGGCTTCTAAATTGCGGTAATGCGCCAGCATAGCATCAATTTGGTGTTGGAAGCTGCTCTCGGCTGGTCTGCAAATGCAGGCTACGCGCTAGTGCAAACTATTGTGGAAACTGGCATTGTGCTGAAAATGCCCGGCTGTAGCAGCTTGGTTGGGTGAGTGATGTTGCCGAGTTCTGATTAGGCCGGCGATAGTTTGGGAATAAAACGCTTGTGCTAAACGGCCTATGAAATAACTGAGCCGCTACCGATTTTTCCAAAAAGCGGGATCTAACAATTTAGACGAATCGGCTGCTGCAATCGATGCTTATTTAAGTTCGTCAAGTAAAGCCTGTGCGGCTTGTTGTTGTTGTTTTGAGCCTTTGGACAAGACATCCTCGGCTATCAATTTTGCCGCCTCGGTGTCGCCCATATCGATATAGGCTTTCGCCAAATCGATTTTGGTTTCGAATTCGTCCATATCGGTCAAATCGGAAACCCCCAACTCAAACTCGTCGGTGTCTGTAGTGCTGATGATTGGCGTGTCAAAGTCGAAGTTAAAATCGAACTCGCCGCTCGGTTGCGCAGATGTTTCCAAAACCTGATCTGAAGATTGGGCTGATTTCGGGGTGATATTGTCAAAATCGGAAAAATCGAATGTTTCCAGTTTCAACTGCGATTCTAAATTCAGTTCAGGTTCGATGCTTAGGCTGTCGTCAGTTTGCGCTTTGGAGGTGATGCTGTCGAAGTCGAAATCGAAACTGTCTGCGTCCGCTAACGCTTCTTTGCTGCCGTCCGTAAGGTCTGAAGCGGTCTTTTTTATGCCATCGAAATCACTAAAGTCGAATGATTCTATATCTGTTGATATCTCGGCTTTTGCGGCATCCTCGTTAGATTTATCCGCAGTTGCTTCCGGAGTTGCATTGTCGACATCGAAGTTAAAATCGAAACTCTCCAAAGCATCGATCGAGTTAGGAGATTTTGTTTCCATCTCCTCTTTGTTGTCAGTCGTTTCGGATTCAGTATCCGCAGCAATTTCGGCAAAACTGGCAAAATCCAAAGATTCAAGCGCCAAAGCAGCCGAATCCGCTTCAGTTTTTTCCGAGTCAGAATCTAGCGCAAAGTCGAAGTCGAACGATTCTATGTCATCGTTGCTGGAAACTGCGGCACTTTCCGTGGTTTCGATAGTCTTCGCCGCAGATTTAGAAGCAGGTGGCTGATCGAAATCAATACTTTCGATATTTGCATCGGCTTGCTTGTTTTCAAGCGGTGACCTGGCGCTGCCGCCGAAACTTCCCAAATCAAAATCCAGTCCGTTGTCTTCGAGTGCCAAATCTTTATCGATATTCAGATCCGACAAATCGTCGTCGAGCTGCGCAAAGCCCTTATCCAAATCGATAATTTCCGTGTCGGCCACGGTGGAACTCGCTGCGCTAACACTAGTATCGCCTTTGCTGATGGGCGCTGTGGTGGCGGCAAAACTGCCGCCAAACAAGGCTAAATCTGGGACGATTTCTTTAGCCATATCCGTGACTTTTTTCCAGAATGGCTTATCGGCTTGTTTGCCGGCATCGGCCAGTTCTTGCGCATAACCGGCAAAGCCGTCTTTGTTTTCACTGGCGTAATAGATTTCCAGTAATTTCAGTTTGCATTCGTCGCGGTTAGGCTGTTCGCTTATTGCATGGCGGATCAGTTCTTCCGCTTGTTGATAGCGGCCATACGCCAAGTATACGTCGGCTTCCGAGATCGGATCAACTTCATTTTGATCGGTGTCGAAGGCATCGAAATCGCTAGGAGTAAAGTCGCTGATAAACGAACTTTCGCCTACAGTACCGACGTCGTATTCATCGGTACTGCTAATGTCCATAATCGGTACGGAAAGGCTGCTCTCAGAATCGGGCAGCCGAATTTGACTGGCCGATGCGAACATGCTTTCGGTGTTGGTGCGTTCGTCGATTTTACGTTTGCGCCA
Source organism: Methylomonas defluvii (assembly GCF_033949435.1). Taxonomy (NCBI): domain Bacteria; kingdom Pseudomonadati; phylum Pseudomonadota; class Gammaproteobacteria; order Methylococcales; family Methylococcaceae; genus Methylomonas; species Methylomonas defluvii. The sequence continues at coordinate 21,266 of NZ_JAXARY010000034.1, forward strand.
TAACAACCAGCCCAGCAAGCCCAAAATACCAGTGCCTAAGGTGCCGGCAACCCAGTAATAAGCATCCGAGCCAAATAAACCTTCGTCTTCTGCAACAACCGGTGGAGGTGGCGGTGGGGTAACTTTGGGTGCGGGTGGAACAATAGGCTTGGGCGCCGGTGGTGTCACCACTGCAGGTTCGGAAACCGGTGGCTGTGGAGTCGGAGTCGGCATTACTGCCGGAGCTGGGGCCTCGGGGCTGGCAACGGGTGGCTGAGGTGCCGGTTGCGCGGGCTGAGGGCTAGGCTCGGCCGTTGCTGGTTTATTGTTTTGTAAAGTGGCTAGTTGCTGATCTTTTAAGGCCAGCAATTGCTGCATCATGCCTAGTTGTTGCTCGAGCTTTTCGATGCGAGCTTGTAATTCCAGGTCTTTCCCTTCGCTGGCTTGATCAGCAGCGCTATTTAAAGCAGGATTGGCTGTCGCAGCCGAATTTTGTTCGGTTTTTGTTGAACCCGTGCCGGCGGCCTTCGCTTCGGTAGGTGCTACCAATTCGAGCGCTTTCTTGGTGGTTTCTGCTTGTGCGGTTTCCGGCTTGACCTGCTTATTGGCGGCTTTTCGCTCATTTTGCGCTTGTCTTTGTGCCGGATTCATAATTGCGTCCGGCTCAGGAATCTTTAAGGTGGCGCCTTCTTTCAGCGAATTGATATTGCCGTTGTTAAATGCGTCCGGATTGGCTCTGTACAAAGCGGTCAACATTTTCTGGGTCGGAATGTTCTTTTCCTGGCCCACTTGGGTGGCGATACTCCATAAAGTATCCGATTTTTGGATAGGGCCGAATTCGCCGCTAGTGGGTGTTTCTGGCGTAATGTTGTCGGCAGGGGCGGCTCGCACTGCTCGCTTTGGTGCGGTTCTAGTTCTCTTGATCGGGCGCTCTAGTGGCTCAATGGGTTCGGCACTGTAACCGCTGGTTTCCACGACAGGCGTGACCGGTTGGTTATAAGCGGCCGGTGGGTCGATGAGCAATGTGAACTCGCGCATCATGCTGCCTTGCGGCCAAGTGACTTCCAACAGGAAATCCAGAAACGGCTCTGTCAACGCTTCCCTTGAGGAGACTTTTACGATGATGGAGCCGTTTGCTTGCACAACCGGCTCCAGCTTGATCTTGGACAGAAAATAATTCCAAACTACGCCGGCTTGGTCAAATTTTTCCGGCGGGGCCAATTTTACCGAGACATCGGCCGGATTTTCGCCCGGTGCGACGCTGAGTCTGATTTCGGCATTGAGTTTTTGGTTTAGGGCAGAATGTAATTCAATTTCGCCGATACCTAAGGGTTGGGCACTGACTGGTGCCAGTAACGATACAACCGCTAAGGCTTTAGTTAAATTGCTCACATTGCTTTCCTTCACTTGTAATACCTCGGTACTTACTGACCCACTATAAAACACAGAGCTAAGCGTAGACTAGATGTAGCTTTTTACCAGCACTTCGGCTATTTGCACACTGTTAAGCGCAGCACCTTTTCTGACGTTATCACTCACTACCCATAGATCTATGCCGGTCGGATGGGAAATATCCTCGCGGATTCTGCCGACAAATACATCGTCGTTGCCGGATGATTCCGTCACCGCCGTTGGATAACCGCCGTTCTCACGTTCGTCCAACAACGTTACCCCAGGGGCAGACGCCAACAGCTCGCGAACCTGCTCAGCGGAGATCTTGGTTTTAGTCTCAATATGCACGGCTTCCGAATGCCCAAAAAACACCGGCACCCGCACCGCTGTGGGATTGACCAGAATATCGGCATCTCCCAGAATTTTTCGAGTTTCCCAGACCATTTTCATCTCTTCCTTGGTGTAGCCGTTATCCATGAAGACATCGATTTGCGGCAACACGTTGAAAGCAATTTGCTTTGGATACACGCTAGGCTCGACCGGTTTGGCATTCAACAAATTCGCGGTTTGAGTGGCCAATTCTTCAATCGCTTCCTTGCCGGTGCCGGAAACGGCTTGATAGGTAGCGACGTTGATGCGGCTGATACCTGCCGCATCGTAGATAGGCTTCAGGGCCACCAACATCTGGATGGTCGAGCAATTGGGGTTGGCGATAATGCCGCGATTTTTGTAGTCGGCAACTTTTTCCGGATTGACTTCCGGCACCACCAGCGGAATGTCGTCGTCGTAGCGAAATTGAGAGGTGTTGTCGATCACCACACAGCCAGCTGCGGCCGCTTTGGGCGCATATTCCGCAGACACTGACGCGCCGGGAGAAAATAAGCCGATTTGCACTTTCGAGAAATCGAAGGTCGCCAAATCTTCCACCACCAGCGACCCGTCTTTAAACGGGATACGTTTGCCGGCCGAGCGCTCGCTGGCTAATGCATAGACTTTGCCCACCGGAAAATTGCGTTCTTCCAAAATGGAAATCATGGTTTCGCCGACCGCGCCAGTGGCGCCGACGACTGCTACATCATAAGTTTTAGACATATTGCTTATCCTTTTAAGGCGTTAAGAACAGCATCGCCCATGCCGGAAGTGCTGACTTTGGTCATGCCTTCCGAATAAATATCAGCGGTTCTGACTTTACTATCCAATGCGCTGTTCACCGCGCGTTCGATACGCTCGGCGGCTTCCGGCTGGTTAAATGTATAACGCAGCATCATCGCCACCGACAAAATCGTCGCCAAGGGATTGGCGATACCCTGGCCGGCGATGTCCGGCGCGGAACCGTGAATCGGTTCATACATGCCCTTGGCATTGGCATCCAGGGAAGCCGACGGCAGCATGCCGATGGAGCCGGTCAGCATTGCGGCGATGTCGGACAGAATGTCGCCGAACATATTACTGGTGACGATCACATCAAATTGTTTCGGCGCCCGTACCAGTTGCATCGCAGCATTATCGACATACATATGACTCAGTTGTACGTCCGGATAGTCCTTACCCACTTCGGTCATCACGCTGCGCCATAGTTCGGTCACTTCCAGTACATTGGCTTTATCGACCGAGCACAGTTTTTTGTGACGTTTTTGCGCAATCTTGAATGCGGAATGGGCGATGCGGCGGATTTCTGATTCGCTGTAAATCTTGGTATTGATGCCGACTTTCTCGCCGTTTTCGGCGACATGCACACCGCGCGGCTGGCCGAAATAAATGCCGCCGGTCAATTCGCGGACGATCATGAGGTCCAGGCCCGACACCACTTCCGGTTTCAAGGTCGATGCGTCGACCAATTGCGGATACAAAATCGCCGGACGCAGGTTAGAGAACAGATTCAACTCCGAACGAATGCCCAATAAGCCGCGCTCCGGACGTATCGCATGCGCCAATGGCTCCCATTTGGGGCCGCCGACCGCACCCAGCAGCACCGCATCAGCGTTTTTGCACAGATTCAGCGTGGTTTGCGGCAGGGGTGTACCGAAAGCGTCGTAAGCCGCACCACCAATCAAGGCGTTCTCGAATACCAACCCCAGATTCATGTCGGTATTTAGAAAGCTTAGTACCTTGATCGCTTCGGCGACAATTTCCGGTCCGATGCCGTCGCCGGCCAGGACTGCTATTTTTTTGGGCATTTTTTTACCTTTCAGTGGCGCTTATGCGTCTTTGAACAACCACGGTGCGCGTTTGGCGCGCTCGGCTTCGTAACTCTTGATTTTGTCGGCATGTTGCAAGGTAAGTGCGATGTCGTCCAGGCCGTTCAGCAAGCGGTAACGGCGGTTTTCATCGACGTTAAAGGCAATGTTTTGTCCGCTTGGTGTGGTAATGGATTGGCTTTGCAGATCGACCGTCAATTGGTAACCGTCGACAACCTCCTTGAACAACAGGTCTACGGTTTCTGCCGGCAACACAATCGGCAGAATGCCGTTTTTAAAACAGTTGTTGAAGAAAATGTCGGCAAAGCTCGGCGCGATGATCACGCGGAAGCCGTAGTCTTCCAGTGCCCACGGTGCGTGTTCGCGCGATGAGCCGCAACCGAAGTTTTCCCGGGTCAGCAGAATCTGCGCCCCTTTGTATTGCGGTTGGTTCAAAACAAAATCCTTGTTCAACGGACGGTTGGTGCAATCCATTTCCGGTTCGCCATGATCCAAATAACGCCATTCGTCGAACAAATACGGACCGAAGCCGGCGCGACGGATCGATTTCAAGAATTGTTTGGGGATGATCGCGTCGGTGTCGATATTGGCGCGGTCCATCGGCACCACCAGGGCGGTTAAAGTGGTAAAAGCCTGCATGATTTAAGCCTCCTCGGCGACGTTGACAAAGTGGCCGGCAATCGCAGCCGCGGCAGCCATGGCGGGACTCACCAAGTGGGTACGGCCGCCGTAACCCTGACGGCCTTCAAAGTTACGATTCGAGGTCGAAGCGCAATGTTCGCCGGCATCCAGACGGTCGGCGTTCATCGCTAGACACATCGAGCAACCCGGTTCGCGCCACTCAAAGTCGGCGGCGGTGAAGATTTTGTCCAGGCCTTCCGCTTCGGCTTGTTGTTTGATCAAACCCGAGCCTGGCACCACCAGCACTTGTTTGACCGACGCAGCTTTTTTGCGGCCTTTGATCGCCGCAGCCGCGGCGCGCAAATCTTCGATGCGCGAGTTGGTGCAGGAACCGATAAACACCTTATCCAGCTTGATGTCGGTGATTTTTTGGCCGGATGTTAAGCCCATGTATTGCAGGGCGCGTTCGATGCTTTGCTTCTTGACCGGATCGGCTTCCTGAATAGGGTCGGGGATGGATGCATCGACCGGTAATACCATTTCCGGCGACGTGCCCCAGCTGACTTGCGGTTTGATCGCGGCCGCGTCGAATTCGATGACTTTGTCGAATTTGGCGTCGGCGTCCGAATGCAGTTTTTCCCAGTAACGGACCGCCATATTCCAGTCCTCGCCTTTGGGCGAATAAGGCCGGCCTTGGTAAAACTCGATGGTTTTCTCGTCGCAACCAATTAAACCGGCACGGGCACCGGCTTCGATAGCCATATTGCAGACCGTCATGCGGCCTTCCATGCTCAGCGCGCGAATCGCGTCACCACCGAATTCGATGGTGTAACCGGTGCCGCCGGCGGTGCCGATGTGGCCGATGATGGCCAGCACGATGTCTTTTGCGGTAACGCCCGGTCCGGTTTTGCCGTTGACCTTGATCAGCATATTTTTGGCTTTCTTTTGCACCAGCGTTTGCGTGGCCAGGGCGTGTTCCACTTCCGAGGTGCCGATACCGAAGGCCAGCGCGGCCGAGGCGCCGTGGGTTGACGTGTGCGAGTCGCCGCAGACCACGGTCATGCCGGGCAGGGTGGCGCCTTGTTCCGGACCGACCACATGGACGATACCTTGGCGGATGTCGGCCATATCGAATTCGGTGATGCCGAACTCGGCGCAGTTGTTTTCCAGGGTTTGCACTTGCAGACGGGAAACCGGGTCGGCGATGCCTTGCGCGCGGCCGGAGGTCGGCACGTTATGGTCGGCGACGGCCAGATTGCGGGCGACCCGCCAGGGTTGGCGGCCGGACATGCGCATGCCGTCGAAAGCTTGCGGTGAAGTCACTTCGTGCAGCAACTGCCGGTCGATATAGATCAGGCAAGAGCCGTCGTCTTCGGTATGGACGACGTGGTCGTCCCAGAGTTTGTCGTATAAGGTTTTACCTGCCATTTGGATTTCTCTTTTTAGGTGGTGTACGCATTTATGCCCTTTGGGGTATCGCGTACCGAAAGCTAAAAGGTACGTGTTGCGTACCCTACGAAGTTTTTATGCCAACACCGCTAACACTTTGTCGGTGATTTCGCTCACCGAACCGACACCCGCAATCGACGCGAATTTGACGTTTTGACCGGGCGCGGAATAAAAGCCGACCAGCGGTTTGGTTTGCTCGTGATACACGCTTAAGCGCTTGCGAACGGTTTCTTCTTTATCGTCGTCGCGTTGGATCAAAGGCTCGTTTGTAACATCGTCCAAGCCCTCCTGTTTCGGTGGATTGAACACCACGTGATAGGTACGGCCCGAGGCCATATGCACGCGCCTGCCGCTCATGCGTTTGATGATCTCTTCGTCATCGACGGCAATTTCCACGACGTAATCCAGTTCTACGCCCATTTTTGCCAGACCTTCCGCTTGTGCAATCGTGCGCGGAAATCCATCGAGCAAAAAGCCATTTTTGCAATCGTCCTGAGTGATGCGGTCTTTAATCAAACCCAAGATGATGTCATCGGAAACCAGGCCGCCGGCATCCATGATTTTTTTGGCTTCAATACCCAGCGGGGTGCCTTCGCGGACGGCGGCGCGCAGCATGTCGCCGGTGGAAATTTGCGGAATCGCGAACTTCTCCGTGATGAACTGGGCTTGGGTGCCTTTGCCCGAGCCGGGGCTGCCTAACAGGATAATGCGCATATCAATCACTCCAGTGTATGAATCAGGTTGGTTGCCTTATATTAAAGAGAGCCGGCTCAAGCGCATCAGTTCGTGAGCCTGGCGGAAAAATGCGGCATTTTATCGCACTTGCCATGCGAATGCCGCCAAATCTTGTCGAGCCGGCGGCGCGGGGAGTTGCGAACTTAACTGGCGGTGCTTGCTTGGCTGTGAGTGCTGAGCAGGGCGAACTCGGCCAGGCTGATCGATTCGGCGCGTAGATTGGGGTCGATGCCAAGTTCGATAATCTGCTGCTCGGAGATGAAGTTTTTCAGCGAATTGCGGATGGTTTTTCGGCGCTGCGAAAAAGCTTGGGTCACCAATTGGCTAAAGCTTTTTAGGTCTGGAATGTCGACCGGCGGTTGGCTGTGCGGGGTCAGGCGGACGATGGCCGACATCACTTGCGGGATCGGATCGAAACTTTCCGGCGGTACGTCGAACAGCAATTCCGTTTCACAGTAATACTGCATCATCACGCTCAACCGGCCGTATGCCTTGCTACCGGGCTCGGCGCAAATGCGGTCCACCACTTCTTTTTGCAGCATGAACAGCATATCTTCCACGCAATCGGTGGATTCCAGTAGGTGAAACATTAGTGGTGTGGAAATGTTGTAAGGCAGGTTGCCGATGATGCGCAGTTTCTCGCCGGTTTTTGCCAGCGCGGCAAAATCGAACTTCAATGCATCGGCGCTGTGCACGGTTAAGTTGCTGTGGCCGGCAAACTGCTTTTGCAGACGACTGACTAAATCTCGGTCCAGTTCAACGACATCGAGTTTAGCGCCGGACTCCAATAAAGGTTGGGTCAACGCACCCAGCCCGGGGCCGATCTCCACCCAATGTTCGCCAGTCTGCGGATGGGCGCTGGCTAGAATGTTGTAAATAATGCTGTGATCGTGCAGAAAATTCTGGCCGAAGCGTTTGCGGGCGGTGTGGGTCATTTTTAGTTTGTTAAGTGGGGAATCATATCCAGCGCAGTCTGCAAGGCAAACTGCAAGCTGCCGAGATTGGCTTTGCCGGTGCCGGCCAGTTCCAGGGCGGTGCCGTGGTCTACCGAGGTGCGGACGATAGGCAGACCAAGGGTGATATTCACCGCTTGACCGAAGCCTTTGTATTTCAATACCGGTAGACCTTGATCGTGATACATCGCTAACACGGCGTCGGCGGTTTCCAGGTATTTGGGTGTAAACAGGGTGTCGGCGGGTAGCGGGCCGTATAGGTGAATGCCTTCGCAACGCAGGCGCTCCAACGTCGGCTCGATAATCTCGATTTCTTCCCGGCCGAGATGGCCGCTTTCGCCCGCGTGCGGATTAAGGCCGCAGACCAAAATTTTCGGGTCGGTAATGTTGAAGCGTTGGCGCAGGTCGCGGTCCAGCAACCGGATAACGGTCGCCAATGCATCCGAGGTGATGGCGGCGCTTACTTCTGACAGCGGCAGATGCGTGGTTGCCAAAGCGACGCGCAGGCCCGGTGTTGCCAGCATCATGACTGGGCTGCCGCCGGTCAGTTCGGCGATAAACTCGGTGTGGCCGCTGAAAGGAATGCCGGTGTCGTTGATCACGCCTTTGTGGACCGGGCCGGTCACCATTGCGGCAAATACGCCGCTCATGCAGCCCAGAGTGGCTTGGCGGATGGTTTCCAGAACGTATCGGCTATTGATGGGGTTGAGTCTTCCGCAAACGGCTGGTTCGCTTAGGCTGATGGGCAGCACGGTTAGGGTCCCGGCTTGCTGTTTGTTAACAGCTTGATCGATGTCGAAAAGTTGAATGGCCAACGGCAGACCTATCTGCTCCGCTCTTTGTTGCAATAGTTCCGGATCAGCAATGGCGACAAGTTGACAAGCCTGGTCCTGTTGCGCCAGTTGTATAAATAAATCCGGGCCAATGCCAGCCGGTTCGCCTGGCGTCAAGGCGATGCGAGGTATGGCCATATTAACTCCCAAATCTATTCGATAAATCCCGCAGTATAAGCCGGGCCGGGATCTGTTTAACGCCTATCTGGGCACTGCGCGGATAGCTAAACAGGGTTGTGTTCCTGGCAAATTTGCTCGCTATCGTCTGTGCTGAGCTTTTCCTGGGTCAGCTGGCAGAAAAAGCCACCGTCTTTTTCGCTGAAATTGCGGCAGGTTTTGCAAACACCAAATGATTGCGACTGATTTGCTTTTTGCAGCGCGGTAAGGGCTTGCTGAAACACATTGGCGTCTGAAGGCGGCGAATCGCTGCTTTGCAGAATGGCCGTGGCTCCGTGGAATAAGTCAGACGGTCGCGCTTGTTTGAGTATGGCCGCGCCGTCCGGCAGCAACTGTAAATGCACCACTCGCTTGTCGTTGGCATCTGGCGTTTTACCGATATAGCCCTTCTTTTCCAGAATAATCAGCGATTGCGAAACGGTGCCGCGAGTCATGCCCAGATAATTGGCGACAGCCGCTGGGGTGTTGCTATATTTATTGCAGCGCGAGAGGTAATTGAGCACTTGGAAGTGTACCGGCTGCAAGCCCAGTTCCGTACATTTTTTCCGCTCTTCGGAGCGGATCAATGTAGTCATGCACTCAATAAGTTCGTAAATATCAGTTTGTTGCATAAATTGCATTCTCATCGTGACCCACTAGGTTGACAAGGCGATAGTTTAGGGAGTAAATTGATAGCGAATCGAAACTTTACTTTATAACATCGGCCTGGAGTCAACAAGCTGTTATTTTACCATGCTAAATCGGGTGTCTGTTCGTCCTGATCTTTTATGGTTTAATGCACCAAGTTGGCTCTTTTTTTTAACTTGCGGGTGGCAGGAATTTTAAATGAAAAATACTATAAAAATGCTGAATAAATCCCTACTGGCGAGTTCTATCGCCATGCTGTTGTCATCCGGAGTGGCGATGGCAAAATCCGACGATTTCCATAAACTCTATCAAGATAATTGTGCCAGCTGCCACGGTTCCGACCATGGCGGATATCTGGCGCCGGCATTGAACTCGGCGACCTTGAAAGGCCGCAGCCCCACCGCCTTGCGTACCATCGTGATGGCCGGCAGCTTCGACACCTTGATGCCTCCGTTCTACGGTAAGCTTGATGACGACCAAATTCGCGGCGTGATCAAACATTTGCAAGAAACGCCAAAACAGCCCAACCCGGCCTGGACAATCGACGATATGAAAAAGTCGTTGAAAGTCTATGTCAAAGACGAAAGTACATTACCGGCCAAGCCAACTTTCCAAATCGACGATAAATTCGAAAACTTGATTGGTGTTGCGGCGCGCGGCAAATACGGTCGAGGCGAAGGCTCCAAAGCTATCTTCATTAACAGCTCCACCCATCAAAAAGTCGGCGAAGTACCGACCGGCACTGCCGCACATATCATCGATTTCAACCCGGCCAATCCGCGCTGGGCGTATGTAAAAACTGATACCGCCGAGATTTTTAAAGTTGATTTATATTCCATGCAAGCGGTGCGCAGTATCAAAACCGGCTGGAACGGCCCGGGCATGGGCGTATCGCGCGACGGTAAATACATCATGGCCGGTTCTTTCGTCCCACATAACGCCGTGATTCTGAATGCCGATACGCTGGAGCCATTGAAAACCTTCGAACTGGAAGGCACCGATCCGGACGGCAAACATGTTTCCTCCGACTCCGGCATGATCATCGGCACCCCTTATGCAGACATTTTTGCGATTGCATTGGAAAATGCCGGTCAGGTTTGGGTTATCGATTTAAACAAAGAAGGTTTTCCGGTTACCCGGATCGAGAATGTCGGCCGGCATCTGCATGATGCTTTCCTGACCCACGGCGGCAAAAAATTGATGATCGCGTCTTATGACGACAGCATCGTCGCTGCGATCGATCTGGAAAAACGCGAAATTATCAAAAAATTGGAAGCCGGTTGTGTGCCGCACGTGGGTGGTGGTTCGGCAGTCAAAGTGGATGGTCGTACTTTGGGCTTTGGTACCAACTTTGGCGATTGCGACAAAACCGTGGTCAGTGTTTGGGATCTGGACAAAATGGAAGTCGTGAAACAGGTGCCGGTTTCCGGCGGTACCGAATCTCCGGCTGCACATGCCAACGCGCCTTATGTCGCGGTTGACATCATCAGCAAGGATAGACGTGCCCGTACTGTACAGTTGATCGACAAGAAAACCCTGGAAGTGGCTAGAACGCTGGATGTCGGCGGTCACGCCTACTTCCCGGAATATAGCGCCGATGGCAAATTCCTGTATATCAGCGCCGGTTACAACGGCGACGAAGTGGTGGTGTACGATTCCAACACCTTGCAAAAAGTCGCCACCGTGCCGATGGAAAGCCCGGCGGGTATCTTCTCTCGCGGCCGGGTTAAATACATGACTCGTGGCTTGTCACCTGACGAAATGGAGCAATCAAAATGAAGATGACTCATTTTATCGTGTCGTTGCTGGCGGGGCTGCTTGCCGCCGGTAGCGCACAGGCTACCAGTTTGTATGTCGGTCAAGCCAAGGCAGGTGCGGTGTGCGCGCAATGTCACGGTATCCGGATGCCCAGCTCCGACGCGCCGTTTCCACCGTTGGGCGGCCGCGATCCCGAGTATTTGAAAACCGCGATCAAACAATATCGCGACAAAACTCGGAAATCCGACATCATGAATGCGATTGCCGGCTCGTTGACCGACGCGGAAATCAACGACATCGCCGCGTATTACGGCAGCGTTAAACCCTAGGCAATGCGTTATTGCTGGCTATTGATCGGCTTGCTATCCACCTGCGCCGTTGCGGAACAACCCAATCCGCAAAGGCAGCAGGAGCTGTTGAATATGCTCAAGCATGATTGCGGCTCCTGTCACGGCCTGCCGCCGAAAGGCGGCTTGGGACCGTCGTTGATGCCGGAAGCGCTGGCTGGCAAAAGCGACGCTCTGTTGGCGGATGCGATTCAAAACGGTCGAGCAGGCACGGCTATGCCGCCGTGGAAGAGTTTTCTGAGCGTCGATGAAACAAACTGGTTGATTCAACGCTTACGGCAACCTTAGATTCGATTAGCGTGCAAAAAGGTATTTTAAAACGTTGGATCGACGATAAAGGGTATGGTTTTATTACCCCCGACGATGGCAGTGAGGATGTATTTTTTCATATATCTTCGTTGAAAGGTGCAATCCAAAGGCCGGTTGAAAGCGACATAGTTTATTTCGATGTAATCACCGACCTGACAGGCCAAAAAAGAGCTGTCGGCGTTACTATCGAAGGGATGAAAAGCGTATTCTCGGAGCGGAAGCTCGTTAAGTCAGCCTCAGTAGCGCCGCGAAAAAATGCAATTAAACCTCAACCTTATAAGGCTCGTGCTTATAAGCATAAAAACAGCAACTATCGATCAGTATTTAGTTCTGTTGTTATTGTTGTGCTTGTCGTTGGATTTGCGGTGAATAAATTTAAAAGTCGTGAAAGCACTATTTCTTGGTCGCCGCCGGTCGCGGAGGTCAGCTATCAGCCGCTAGAACAGCCTGAAATACAAGTCACTACGAAATTTACATGTGAAGGCAAAACGCGATGCACGCAAATGACTTCATGTGAAGAAGCAATGTTCTATTTGAATAATTGTCCTGGCAGCGTGACGGATGGTGACAATGACGGGCGGCCCTGCGAAGATCAATGGTGTGGGCACTAAAAATTTTCCTTGGCGTCGATATGAAGCAAATAATTCGTAAAGTTACCATTGCTGTTTCGTTGTTTTGGGTTTGTCAAGCCAATGGCGATCCGCGCGGCACCGGCGATCTCGGTGTAGTGATCGAACGCGAAACCGGCAGTATACAGATTGTCAATACCACGAAGCCCGCCTCGTTGAGCCATATCCAAGGCTTGGGCGATTTGTCTCACGCTTCGATAGTGTTTTCCCGCGATCAGCGCTACGCCTATGTATTCGGACGCGATGGCGGTTTGACCAAGATCGATTTGCTGCAAGACAAAATCGATAAACGCATCATCCAGGCCGGCAACAGCATCGGCGGGGCGATTTCTCAGGACGGCAAAGTGATTGCGGTTTCTAATTACACACCCGGCGGCGTTAAGCTGTTCGACGCGGTGACGCTGGAACAACTGGCCGAAATCCCAGCTATTTACGGCGAAGACAATAAATTATCCAAAGTGGTCGGTTTGGTTGACGCGCCGGGTCAACGCTTCGTTTGCAGTCTGTTCGAAGGTAACGAAATCTGGCTGATTGATGCTAAAAATCCGCGTCAACCTGGCGTAAAAAAATTTAAAGACGTAGGCAAACAGCCTTACGACGCCTTATTGACGCCGGATGGCCATTTCTACGGCGCTGGATTGTTTGGTGAAAAAGGTTTGGCTTTGCTGGATTTGTGGCAGCCGGAAAATGGTGTCGAACATATTCTGGAAGATTACGGCAAAGACGATGAACAAATGCCGGTCTATAAAATGCCGCATCTGGAAGGCTGGACCGTGGCCGGCGACTGGTTGCTGGTACCGGCAGTGGGATTGCATGAGGTGTTGGTGATCGACACCCGCGAATGGGAGTTGGTCAAGCGTATTCCGGTTGCTGGACAGCCGGTGTTCGTTACCTCTCGGCCGGACGGGCGTCAGGTGTGGGTGAATTTCGCCTTTCCGGACAATCAAACCGTGGAAGTGATCGATTTGAAAGATTTTAATGTGCTTAAAACACTGCAACCCGGCAAGGCCGTGCTGCACATGGAATTCAGTCCACGCGGCGAATCGGTATGGCTGGCGGTGCGCGACGAGGACCGGGTGATGGTTTATGACACTGAGACCTTTGCCGAAACCGCCCGCCTGCCGGCGCAAAAACCCAGTGGGATTTTCTTCACTGATCGCGCCAATCGCATAGGTTGGTAACATGCTGGCACCCTTGCACAAACGCTTGCTCAACGACTATCAACAGGATTTTCCGTTGAGCCCGACTCCCTACCGCGACATCGCCGAGCAGCTTGGGGTTAGCGAGGATGAGGTGTTAAATGCGTTTCAAACCTTATCCGAACAGCAGATGATCAGCCGCATCGGTCCGGTTATCGCGCCCAATAGCATCGGTAATAGCGCGCTGGTGGCGATGGCGGTGCCGGAATTTGATTTGCCAAGGGTCGCCGAATTGGTCAGCGCTTATCCGGAAGTCAATCACAACTATGAGCGCGAAAATCGCTTCAATCTCTGGTTTGTATTGATTGCGGACAGTGAGGCTCACCTTAAAGGCGTGATCGCGGATATCGAAACTCAAACCGGCTATCCGGCGATGCTGCTGCCGATGCTGGCCGACTATTTCATCAACCTGGGATTTGAGCTAAATCTGCATGATTGACGCGATCGATTATCAACTGATTGCCGCCGTGCAAACCGGTTTGCCGATTGCGGCGAGGCCGTATGCGGCAATAGCGGAGCAATTGGCGATAGCCGAGCAAGACGTGATCGAGCGTTTGGCCCGCTTGAAGACCCAGGGATTAATCAAGCGTTGGGGCGTAGTCGTCAAGCATCGTCAACTCGGCTACCGGGCCAATGCGATGATTGTGATGGATGTGCCAGACGACCGGGTGGCTCGGGTGGGCGCTTTGATCAGCCAGCAGGCTTGTGTGAATCTGTGTTATCAACGCCCGCGCCAAGGCGAAATCTGGCCGTATAACCTGTATTGTATGATTCATGGTAAGACCCGAGACGTGGTGTTGGAACAATGGGCCGAGCTGCGGCATGCCTGCAATCTATGCGAGTATCCATTCGAAGTATTGTTTAGCCGGCGCTGTTTTAAACAGCGTGGTGCTCTATATGCTCGCCCCAATCGCGATGGGGCCGTTCCCTCTATTGCCGGAGAGAGCAGGACTGAGGAGATTAAAAACAAGCAGTCTTTTGGAATGCACTTCGCCTAAACATGGACGCCATAGACAAAGCCATTATCAACCGCCTGCAGCAAGGCTTCCCGATTTGCGCAGCACCCTATCAACGAGTTGCCGAGGAATTGGGGCTTGAAGAAGCCGAACTGCTGGGCAGATTGCAAGCCATGCTGGCCGATGGTGTGTTGTCGCGTTTTGGGCCAATGTATCACGCCGAACAAATGGGTGGCGCCTTGACCTTGGCGGCCCTGAAAGTACCGGAGGCGCGCTTCGATGAAGTAACCGAAATCGTCAATAGCTTCCCGGAAGTGGCGCATAACTATGCCCGCAATCATTTATTAAATATGTGGTTTGTGCTGGCGACCGAGCAACCCGAACAGGTGGCAACCGTCATCGCGGAAATCGAACGCCAAACCAGCCTGACCGTCTACAACATGCCGAAGATCAGCGAATACTACGTTGGCTTGCAATTGGAAGCCTGATGCCAATCGACGAAATAGACCGGAAAATTATCCAAGCTACCCAGGCCGGTTTGCCTTTGGTCAGCGAGCCCTACCAAGCCGTTGCCGAGCAATTGGGCTTGTCCGCCCAAACCGTGATGTTACATCTGGCCGAAATGCAACAGACCGGGGTGGTTCGCCGCATTGCTGCGGTGCCCAATCATTACAAACTGGGTTACCGCTTTAACGGTATGACAGTTTGGGATGTCGAAGATGGGTACGTCGACGACCTTGGACAAAAAGTGGCCATGCTACCGTTTGTCAGTCATTGCTATCAACGTCCCCGGCATTTGCCGGAGTGGCCCTACAACCTGTTCGCCATGGTGCACGGCAAGACCGAACAGGATGCCGGCAAGCAAGTGGCTATCATTGCCGAATTATTGGGTGCGCAAGCACGCAACCACGAGGTGTTGTACAGCACTAAAATTCTAAAAAAAACCGGTTTAAGAATCGGAGGATAAAGCATGTTCAGACTGAGCCAATACATGCGCGAACTGCTGCATCCAACCCCTTTGACGGCGCCACGCAAGCCGCCGGGACCGGTGGTGATCTGGAATTTGATCCGCCGTTGCAATTTAACCTGCAAGCATTGCTACACTACCTCCGCCGACATCAATTTCCCCGGCGAATTGAGCACGCCGGAAATTTACACGGTGATGGACGACTTGAAGGCGTTTAAAGTCCCAGTATTGATTCTGTCCGGCGGTGAGCCGTTGCTGCATCCGGATATTTTTGCTATCTCGCAGCGTGCTCGTGACATGGGATTTTATGTGGCTTTGTCCAGTAACGGCACCTTGATTAATCCATCTAACATCCAGCAAATTGCCGCCATCGACTACCAATATATCGGTGTTAGCCTGGATGGCATTGGCCAGACCCATGATACGTTCCGCCAGAAGCAAGGTTCGTTCGAGGCGTCGCTAGCCGGTATTCGTTTATGCCGTGAACACGACATTAAAGCCGGTGTCAGATTTACGCTGACCCAAGACAACGCCCACGATTTCGAGGGTTTGTTGCAATTGATGGACGACGAAGACATAGATAAATTCTACCTGTCGCATTTGAATTACGGTGGCCGCGGTAACAAAAACCGTAAAGACGACGCCGAGTTTCAGTTGACCCGCAAAGTCATGGACAGCTTGTTCGAAAAGTCTTTAAGTTGGGAGCAGCAAGGTTTGCACCGCGAGGTAGTGACCGGTAACAACGACGCTGACGCCGTGTATTTTCTACATTGGGTCAAGCGGCGGTTTCCTGAGCGCGCGGAGCACATCCGAACCAAACTACAGCAATGGGGCGGTAACGCCTCTGGCGTCAACGTCGCCAATATTGACAATCTCGGTAATGTCCATCCGGATACGTTTTGGTGGCATTACGGCTTGGGCAATGTGCGTAAACGACCTTTCTCCGAAATTTGGATGGACGTCAATGATCCGTTGATGGCCGGATTGAAAGCGTCGCCGCGGCCGCTGAAGGGACGCTGTGGTGAATGCCATTATCAAAGCATCTGCAACGGTAATACGCGGGTTCGCGCGCAGCAAATGACGGGCGATTTTTGGGCCGAGGATCCAGGCTGTTACCTGTTGGACGAAGAAATTTTGGCTTAGATGGGCTTGAGTTTGGTTAAGTTTGACCTTGGTGCATCAATGCACATGGGATGCTCCACAGCAATTTAGCCGAAGCTTGATCCGAAAAATCGGTATCCAATCGAGTCAGAGAGGCTTTTTTGATAACAATGTTGTCGGGAGTTGTGCCCAGAAGCCGGGAAATGGCAGTCGAAAAGTCCGGTTCGTGCCCGACTAGCCATGCGTCGCTTATGCCACGCCGGGCGAGTTTGCTAAGTTCGGTGAGTATAGTGGGTGTAGCTGTTTCGATTGCCAACCAACTAACGGTTTGCGGGGCCGGGCTGCCAGACAGGCTTTGGTTGAGGAGCCTTGCGGTCTGTTGGGCGCGTAACAGCGGGCTGCAATAAATTGATTCCGGAATTAAGCCGTTGGCCAAACAAAATGCAGCGATGCGTTTTACCTGCTTTTCGCCTTTATCGATTAAGGCTCTGTCCGAGTCGGGCAGCGATAAGCCACCAACTTCTGCGGTAGCGTGTCTGAGGAAGGTGATAAGCATGGTTGGTTTCCTTGTCGGACAGTTTTAACTGGAATCTTCGGCTATCGAGACGTTTGGGCTTTCGGCGAAGCGATGGAGTGTGTTTAAGTTCCAGCTAAATTTAGCGCAAATAGTTGCCTGGTTGTTACGCCTTTAGGGCTTTAACCGCTAGCCTGGGAAATATAGTGGATAATTCTTGACTGAATTACTAGGTATAGTCATAATCGCTCAATCTTTCAATTGCTTATAGAGTTTTATATGTCCGATCCTATTGTTTTTACCGACAGTGCAGCGCAAAAAGTAGCGGGTTTAATTCAGGAAGAGGGTAACGATAATCTTAAGCTCAGAGTTTATATCAGCGGTGGCGGCTGTTCCGGATTTCAGTATGGTTTTACCTTTGACGAAGAGGTGAATGACGACGATACGCAAATCCTCAAAGACGGTGTGACAG
Organism: Methylomonas defluvii; assembly: GCF_033949435.1. Lineage (NCBI taxonomy): Bacteria > Pseudomonadati > Pseudomonadota > Gammaproteobacteria > Methylococcales > Methylococcaceae > Methylomonas > Methylomonas defluvii. The sequence continues at coordinate 38,482 of NZ_JAXARY010000034.1, forward strand.
TGCTGATCGATTCGATGAGTATTCAGTATCTTAGCGGTGCCGAAATCGATTACAAGGAGGACTTGTCTGGTGCGCAATTCGTGATTCGCAATCCAAATGCGACCACTACCTGCGGTTGCGGCTCGTCTTTCTCAGCTTAAGCCGTTTTTACCCGGATAAATCCCACCTAATACCACGGGCGTAGCTGCGCCCGTGACGCTGCATAGATTTCCCGGCAAATTGTTCAGGGTTTGCCGTGCCAGCCAGGCAAAAGCAATCGCTTCGACATGGTCCGGGTCGATTCCCCGTTCCGCTGTCGACGTTACAGACATATCCAGACTTTTCCGTAACAGCTTCATCAATTGGCCGTTATGCGCTCCGCCGCCGCAAATCAAGGTTTGCAAGGTACGCGGCGCATATTGATTAATGGCGTCGGCGATAGTATCGGCGCTGAATTGACAGAGTGTGGCTTGAATATCTTCGGGCTCAAGGTCTGGAAATAAGCTGAGCTTTTGCTGTAACCATGCAGGCGAAAAATATTCCTTGCCAGTGCTTTTCGGTGGCGCTAGCCGGAAGTAATCGTCGTCACTTAAAGCTGCGAGCAAGGCAAGGTGCGCTTTGCCCTTGGCTGCCCAATCGCCGTTACGGTCATAATGCTGGTTGCAATGTTTTTGACACCACCAGTCCATTAAACCATTGCCGGGGCCGGTATCGAAGCCGATGACCGGTTTATCGTTTAACACCGTGATGTTGGCGATGCCGCCAATATTGACGATGACTCTGGCTTGTGCTGCGTCGCTAAAAACCGCTTGATGAAAGGCTGGAACCAGCGGCGCGCCTTGGCCGCCGACGGCAATGTCGCGGCGGCGGAAATCGGCGACCGTGGTGATGCCGGTGATTTCGGCGATGCGATTCGGGTCGCCTATTTGCAGAGAAAAGCCATTGGCAGTCTCCGGGGCGTGATAAACGGTTTGGCCGTGGCTACCGACAGCTTTGATTGCGCTCGCTGGGATCTGAGCGTTACTTAATAAAGTCAGCGCGGTTTCGCCGAATAAACGACCGATCTGGCTATCCAGCGAGCCGTAATCTGTTAATAAAACAGGTTGATTCGCTTGACTAAGCTTGTGAATTTTTTGCCGGAGTTCGGGGGGGAATGCTTGGTAATGGAATGCGACAAGTTGTATTTTGCCGTTGCTAAAATCCACAAGACCAGCATCGATACCATCGACGCTGGTCCCTGACATTAAGCCTATATAAAGCTCGGACACTGTATTAGTTTTGAGCAACCATTGCGTCGCCTTTGGCTTGTTTCAGTTGCGCCAAAAATGGCTGGGTTTGTGCTTTGAATTTGGCCAATAAGGCTTTGTCCATAGGCATAGAGTGCGGTATTTTGGCGGTAACCGGGTTGACATGCATGCCACCGATACGGAATTCATAATGCAAATGCGGGCCGGTAGCTAAGCCGGTTTTGCCGACATAACCGATCACGTCGCCTTGTTTGATGGCGCTACCGAGTTTTTGACCGGATTTGAAACCGGACAGGTGGGCGTACAAAGTTGAGTATTTTTGGCCGTGTTCTATTTCCACTACATTGCCGTAGCCGTTTTTCACGCCGCGGAAGACAATTTTGCCGTCGCCGGTGGTTTTAACTGGTGTGCCGATGGCTGCGGAATAATCGACGCCTTTGTGAGCGCGGATGGTGTTTAGGATGGGATGCTTGCGGTGCAAATCAAAGTGCGAGCTGATTTTGGCAAAATCCATCGGCGTTTGCAGAAAGGCTTTGCGCAGGCCGTTGCCGTCCGGGGTGTAATAACCGGTGTTGCCTTGGTTGTCTTCGAAGCGCACGGCGGTATAGGTTTTGCCTTGGTTGACGAATTCAACTGACAGGATCTCGCCGGTATCGAATTCTTTACCGTCTACAAACAGCTTTTCATAGACGACGGTAAATTGGTCGCCGTCTCTTAAATTAAGTGCGAAGTCGATGTCCCAGGCAAAGATGTCAGCCAGTTTCAGGATTAGTTTTTCCGGCAGGCCAGCTTCCTTGCCGTCTTCGAACAGTGAGGAATCGATAGAGCCTTTAGCGCTGGCAATTTGGTAATCGACTTTTTTACTGAGTAGTTCCACGTCGAAATTGTCGTCATGCCGCGTGGCTATCAATGTTTCGAACGGATTTTTGCTGTAAGTCAACTGTTCCAGTTCGCCTGAAGCGTTCAACGTAGCGACGACGTCTTGACCTGGTTCGACGTCGGCGAATTGTTTGCCCGTAGGGTTGGCGTGGATGATTTTATGCAAATCTTCCCGGCTTAAATTGAGTGCGGAAAAAATGCTGGAGAGGTTCTCGCCGGATTTAACGGTGTGTTCAAGTTCCTCGGTGATGTTGAGGTGTTGCGCTTCGGGAGGTTCTACGTATTTGGTGTATTGGTTGATCTTGGACGAGATCAGTCTGTCTTGCTCCAAGGTTTTTGCGTCTTCAAAACCTTTATGCGGTATCAATCCGTAACTTGCGCTGGCGGCAACAACGGTGCAGGTGCCTAAAAGCACCGACTTGAGTATTCTGTTCTTCACAGTAATCACACTTCATTGTTTGTCGAGCGTTTCATTGTAGGGAATTTTGGTGCATAAGGCCAACAAAAGGCCATTTTTTATCCTTCCCTACAATTCCATCACTTATAATGCGCGGCCAAAACTTAAGGCTAATTGGAGAATAAATTGTTGCAAGAAACCTTGGCTCAGTTGCGTTACGGCGCTGAAGAAATTTTGCTGGAATCTGATTTGGTCAAAAAATTGGAGGAAAATCGGCCGCTAACAATAAAGGCCGGATTTGACCCGACCGCGCCTGATTTGCATCTGGGGCACACGGTGCTGATTAATAAGCTGAAGCAATTTCAGGATGCCGGGCATAACGTGCAATTTTTGATCGGCGATTTTACCGCGATGATAGGTGATCCGACTGGCAAAAACGTCACCCGTAAACCGTTGAGTCGTGAAGAAGTGGCGGAAAACGCGAAAACCTATCAGGCGCAGGTGTTCAAAATTCTTGATCCCGAAAGAACCGAGGTGAAGTTCAATTCGGCGTGGATGGGGGCGATGACCAGTGCTGAGCTAATCCAGTTGGCGGCAAAAAATACCGTGGCGAGAATGCTGGAGCGTGATGATTTCAGTAAGCGATATAAGGGTGGTCAACCGATTGCAATTCACGAATTCTTGTACCCCTTAATACAAGGCTATGACTCGGTGGTCATGAAAGCGGATGTTGAGCTGGGTGGTACGGATCAGAAGTTTAACCTGTTGATGGGTAGGCAATTGCAGGAAGGTTATGGGCAAAAACCTCAGGTCGTGTTGACTATGCCGATTTTGGAAGGGCTTGATGGCGTGCAGAAAATGTCCAAGTCACTTAATAACTACATAGGCATTGCGGACGCGCCCGACGATATGTTTGGCAAGATCATGTCGATTTCCGACGAGCTCATGTGGCGTTATTTTAAATTATTGAGCTTTAAGCCAATGACTGAAATAGAAAGTTGGCGGACTGCGTGTGAGAGTGGCGAGAACCCAAGAAATTACAAAGTTGCGCTTGCCCAGGAGATTGTTGGTAGATTTCATGGGTTGCAGGCTGCAAAAACGGCTCTGGAAAGTTTTGAGGCTCGGTTTCAGCGTGGAGCTTTACCGGATGTTATCGAAGAGGTTCAAATAAAGGTCGATGAGCAGGGGATGCCGATTGCTAATGTATTGAAAAATGCTGGTTTAGTGGAAAGTACTTCTGAAGCACTACGTTTGATCAAACAAGGTGCAGTAAAGATTGATGGTGAAAAATTGGAGGATCCCAAAGCTTTAATTTCGGCGCCTGCGAGGCATGTTTATCAAGTAGGGAAAAGAAAGTTTGCGCGAATAGAAATAATTTCTTGACGCGAGGATGTTGGGTGATTAGAATGAGCGGCTCTTCACTGCTCTGGCTTTTAAGTTTTAGCGGTGAAGCGGTCGACTTGGT
>NZ_JAXARY010000035.1:0-39710 GCF_033949435.1 Methylomonas defluvii
AGTGGGTATCTGTAAGCAGTTGGCGTGGCATTCGCTAGTTATCGTTTGATTGAAAACTCAATCAATATGGCTCGCCAATCGATTTTCAAAGGGATTATGACAAAATGGCAACAGCCCCTAAGAGATTTTTTGTTTTTCCTAAAGTTAGTTTTGCGTTCGCGAGGGAATGCGGCAGATCCACCAATATCTCCATTGCAATATCAAAATCTTCAGGAGCTTTTGTTTTAATGGTTGTGGTGTCCGGCCATATGATAAGAATATTACTATCCGGTAGGCTATCTAGCCCCGACCACAATGAATCAGCGAGCGCATCCCAGCTCTTCTTGTTTTGTAGTGGAGGTTCCAATGGCAAATTGTCGCGGACCGCTTTAAAGAACTGATCTTTAGAGCAAATGTTGGAAGGAAGTGTGTAAATCAGCCACCCATTTTGCTGACACTCGTAAACTATTAATTCGGCGTTTATTGAATCAGCAGTAATAAATCCTTGATTATCTGACATCGTAATTATCTGATTTGCACAAACGCTGGATTTCCAGCCTCTCCATAGCGAGCCCACGTGTAGTAATTTCTCCTGCTTGACTGTTTACGACTCGCGTTCATGCTTACGATTACTCAAGAGCTGCATCGCGCATAAGCAGGTTTTCTTCAGCCTACAACTTATTCATGGCTCTTTATAGAAAAGCAATATCTGCCCCCTATTTCACATTCGTTTAAGTTTCTAAGCTTAATACCCAGTCCGTGCTCGGGGTCCCAATAACAATCAAAGGACAAGCCCATGTTACTGGGACAGTCGGTTTCCAGATCAATATATATCTTAACAAGCCTTATAAGCCGTCCCACCTCTTCTGCCAAGCTTAAAGGATCAATTGTAATTTCGAATACTTGTTCGTACAGCAACTTCTTAGTTAAGACATTATCACAATAGTATTCAAAAGCCTTATCTATAACTAATTTTTCAATTCCTTCTTTATGGCTTATAAAATAATTAACAGCATCCAAGAATCTAGAGACTTCGGCATCAATATTATCAAACCTTTCTGCTTCGATAAAAATATCTATTTTTTTAGAGTCAGATAAGAATGTTTCATTGATTACCGACGACAGAACATCATCATCCACGCGAATTTGATTTATCTCGAGCATACACATACCCCTAAAATTTTTCTTTAAGACAACCAGAGGATTTTGATCCAGAAAAATTGAGTCGCTTCGCCAAAGCCTTATAGATTGCTCCCGCCCAACAGTCCAATCGGATCCTGATGAACAAACCGCCCCGCATTCGGATCGTAATATCGATTCAGGTTGTAGTGCAAACCAGTTTCTTGGTCGTAATACTGGCCTTGGAAACGCAGCGGGTTGTCGATTTCTTGAACATCGGCCAGGGCCAGGTTTCCGTAGGCGCGGTAGCGGGCGGACCAGACGATTTTACCTTGGCTGTCGGTCAACTCCCTGGGCGTGCCGAGATGATCCAGGTGGTAGTGGTAGTGGTAGACGGCGGCGCCGGCTTGGGTGTGGTCTTGTTCGTGCAGCACCAAGGGCCGGAAGCTGCCGGGTTCGAATAAGTAGGTACGGCTACGCTGGCTATCGGTTTCCGCCAACAGGCGTGGGCCGTCGTATTGAAAGCGGGTTTCGCCTTGCGCGGTGTGTTTGGCGATGCGCCGGCCCAGGGCGTCGTAGCGGTATTGGGCGGTGCCATTCGGCGTTTCGGCGCGAATCAGGCGGTTGTCGCTATCGTATTGGTAGCGGGTGACGATGTGACCGGCCTTGCCGCATTTTTCTTCGATCAGGTTGCCGGCCCAACGAGGACAAAGCTTTCTGATTCTGGACTTGGCGACGAATCAGTACGTCTCCCTGGATAAGACTAATATACGGCTAATTTTGCCTAAGCGGCCTAATCTTCAAATTCGTCAGTTTCGACAAGCTGGTTTACAAACAATTGAAAAGACACGCCTAACTTCTTTTTTGCCTTCTCATGATTTTGTTCGTCACTCAACGCTTCATCCCATCTGTCAACCGCATAAAAGTAAACTTCGCCAGATGTATCGATGCAAAAGTAATTTCCCCCATGATCAATGGCAAACGGGATCAATCCTTTGGGCATTACATTCTTTGCAACCATCAGTAAATAACTATCTTCCAAAGTCCGCTCGGTTCCAACCGGGAATTTCATAGGCAAAAATTTTTTAACCCATAGAGAACAGCCATCCTCCAAAATCCAAAAACTATTTGAAGGTATACCGCCATTATGTATTAAATAATGATTGACCAATTCTTCCGGCAAAACGAGATTCAAATGTTGCTGAATATCTCCAATATCTTCTGAAGATAAATTTACTCCCCCCTTTGAGAAAAGTATTCTTGACACCATATTCTGCACCTCCGATTTAACCACATTTAGGTTTGCGGCCCTTCAACCAGCCGTTTTTGTTGGCTATATCGACTGACTCTTTACTGTCATACTCAACACCATATTGCTTCTCAAACTGAGACACCGAGCCTCTATGCGGAAAACTAGCCTCGTGAGCCTCAGTTTTCACCAACTGCATAGTGGTTTTCCCTGTAGACGGATTAAAATCATCAACGTGATGCCAAGTATACCCTTCGGCATCTACAGGGCTTATTCCCGCAGCCTTATAGGCCTGGACAAAGTCTCTTGATCTCGAACCCTGCATCGTTATTTCCACAATGCTTTGCTGCCCAGTTCCCGATGGGAACAAATCCGGGCTACCGGAAAAATCTACACCGGTAAGCGGCGCTAATCCGAGAGGGTCCACTGACATTATCGGATTCACAAGATAACAATATATGTTTATCCCCCCTTTGATGCCAATCGGATCCTGATGAATAAACCGCCCAGCATTCGGATCGTAATATCGATTCAGGTTGTAGTGCAAACCGGTTTCGGCATCGCAATACTGACCTTGGAAACGTAGCGGGTTGTCGATGGCTTCGACGTCGGCCAGGGCCAGATTGCCGTAGGCGCGGTAGCGGGCGGACCAGACTATTTTACCTTGGCTGTCTGTCAACTCCCTGGGCGTGCCGAGATGATCCAGGTGGTAGTGGTAGGTGGTGCCGCTGGCATGGGTGTTGTCCTGTTCGTGCAGCAACAAGGGTCGGAAACTGCCGGGTTCGAATAGGTAGATACGGCTGCGCTGGCTATCGGTTTCTGCGAGCAGGCGCGGGCCGTCGTATTGAAAGCGGGTTTCGCCTTGCGCGGTGTGTTTGGCAATGCGCCGGCCCAGGGCGTCATAGCTGTATTGGCTGACGCCGTTTGGTGTTTCGGCGCGGATCAGGCGATTGTCGGCGTCGTATTGGTAACGGGTGACGATGTGGCCGGCCTTGCCGCGTTTTTCTTCGATCAGGTTGCCGGCGGCGTCGTAGCTGTAGTGGCGGTCGCCCATCATCAGCAAGCGGTCGCCTTCGACGCGGCCGGCTTCGGCACTAGCGCCCAGCAGGTTGCCGGCCGGGTCGTGGACGAAGCTTTCCGGGCTGAGGCCTTCGCTACGGATCAGTCGGGCGGCGGGATCGTAGTGGTATTGGCTGCGACCTTGGCGCAGGTCGTCCAGTTCGCGGAGTTTGCCGGCCGTATCGTAGCTGTACTGGCGGCCGATCAGCGGCGCCTGGCCCTTGCCGGCGACGCGCTGCCGCAATAGGCGGCCCAGCGGATCATAGTCGTAGTCGGTGTTGAGTAGGCCTTGGCTACGGCCGATTTCCCGGCCTAGGTCGTCGTAGCGGTGGCTGGTCAGGGTTTGGCCGTCGAATTCGATGCTGTCCAGGTAGCGCTCGCCGAAACGGTAGTCGATGCGGTGCCGGTCCGGGGTTTCGGTGTGGGTGCGCCGGCCCAGCAGGTCGTATTTGTGGCGGACAATGGCGCCGTTCTGGTTTTCCTGGTTGATCTGGCCCAGGGCGTTGTAGCCCAACAGCACCAAGCTGTCGGCATTTTTCGCCAGTTGCAAGCGGCCCAGCGGATCGTAGCCGTATTGGCTCAGGCTGCCGTCAGCGGCATGCTTTTTCAGCAAGCGGCCGAGACGGTCGCGTTCGAAGCGGGTGACGCTCCAATCGCCGTCGGCGCCGGGTTGCAGGTAGGCTTCCAGCGCGCCGGCGGCGTTGTAGCGGTAGCGTTGGATGCGGCCGTCGAAGCCGATTTCTTCGATGAGGTTTTCGTCGCGATCGTAGTTAAGGCTGTAGGTTTCGCCTTTCGGGTTGATCAGGCCGATCAGGTTGCGTTCGCTGTCGTAGCGATAACGCATTTCGTGGCCCAGCGGATCGATGCGAGCGGTGGGTTGGGACAGGCCGTCGTCGTAGCGGTATTCGGTGGTGTGGCCCAGGCCGTCGATGTAATGGGTCAATAAACCGGCGGCGTTGTAGCGCAGTTGCACGGTGCTGCCGTCCGCGTGTTGCACAGCGGTAACGCGCCCGGCCGCGTCGTAGCCGTAACGGGTGGTGCGTTTGTCTTGATCGACGATGGCGACGATTCGATCGTCATCGTCGTATTGGTAGCGGGTCTTGATGCCCTCAAAGCCGATTTCGCCGACCAGGCGCAACTGTTCGTCCCACAACAGCGAGCGGGTGCGGCCCAGTGCATCGGTGATGCGCACCGGCACGCCTTGGGCGTTGTATTGGTATTGGGTGACCGCGCCGTTGGCGGCGACGGTTTCTTCCAGACGGCCGTTGGCGTCGTAGCGGCGCAGCCAGCGCTGATCCAAGGCATCGATTAACTCGACCGGATTGCCTTGTTTGTCGTATTTGACGCGCTGGCTAAAACCCAGCGCATCAGAAACGCCGACCAAGCGGCCTTCTTTATCGTAGCTAAAGCGAGTGATACCGCCGTCCGGCGCCACGGTTTGCGCCAGTTGGTTATCTGCATTGTAGCTGTGGCGGGTTTCGCGGCCTTCCGGGCTGCGCTCCAAGAGCAACAGGCCTTGCGGATCGTGCCGATAAATCGCGACGCCGCCGCGCGAGTCGATGGCATGACTGACGCCGTCCGGTAACCATTCGAAACGGTAATCGTAAACACCGTTATCGCCCCAGTTGTGCAGGCATTTGCCTTGCGGCGTGTCTTGATCCCATTCGAAATAAAAGTTAAAGCCGCTGGGCAGGGTGCGGCGGGCGATGACATGATTGCGATAGGCGTAGCTTTCGCCTTGCTCAAGCCGGTCGCGAGCACCGATTAAATCGCCTTCTTCGCTATAAAGATAATTTACCAGCGGCTGGCCGGCCGCTTCGAATCCGCTTCCGACACGTTTGCCGGGACGAATAGAAACGATGCGCCGGCCTTGGCGTTCAACCAGTAAATGCTTGTTCCAGCTGGCGGAGATGCGCTCGACGTCGCCGTTGGCGTCGCGGTGAAAATACAGGCTTTGGCCCTGGCTGTTGTGCCAGGCCCGCAGAGGGCAACGGCCAGACCGACCGGTGAAGGTTTTCGCCAATCCGCTGGGCTCGACAAGCCGAAACTGGCCGTTTTCCCGATACAAGCGCAGTTGTTCGGATATATTAATGCTATGAGCGCCCGGCTTCGGTAACGGCAATTCGACACGCTGGCCGTCGGCATTACAAAAGGTGACGGCCTCGCCGATCTCCAGCCATTCGTCCAGCGGCGTCAGCCACCCGTAACCCAGTTGCCGGTCGATGTCGGACTGGCCGCTTCGATAGAAACGCCGCCATTCCAAAGGCAGCGGTCCGTCCCAGGTAAAATCCACCTTTTCCAGCATTTCCTCGCCGGTCACCATGCTGATTGGGCAGCCTTTAGTGACGCATTGGCTGCCAACCGGTTCGGCGGGTTTACTGGAAGTTGCGGGACCTGCAGCTTCTCCCTCCGCCGCCGCACCCGCGCGAGCCGGCGCTTTACCGGATGCCGATTTGCCGGTTGCTTGCGATGGCGTTACTGCTTCCGAGGCGGCTCCCGATTCGCGGGCCAAGCCTTTTTTTCCGCGTAAAGAACGCACTTTTGCCAACAGCGCGACGAAGGCCGCAACGCCGATCACCGCGATGGCGTCCGCCAGATGCGTGGCAGCTTCGTCTAGATCTTGTTCGTTTCCGGCAGTGGCGGTGATCGCCAAAAATTCGCCCAGGTCGCGGGCGACGCCGAATACCGCGAGCCCGAACATCAGGATGCCACCCACCAACATCAGAATATCGACGATTTCGCCAACGCCAAACACGTGGGCGCCCGCCCAAATAACCAATGTTGCGGCCATGATCGCCAAGCTTTCCGGACTGAGCAGCGCTTCAAACTCGCGGCGCATACTGCCGGGCAGTTTGGGTGCGGTTAAACGCAAGGCTTCGGAGAATTTGCGCTCCAGCGTCCAGCTCCCCACCGTTTCCACCGGTATGGGCATAGGCATGTTAGGTGCGGGAGCCGGTTGGACCGCGCTAGTACTGGCAGTTGCGGGTGGCGGTGGAGGCATCGGCGCAGCGACTTTCGCTTTATCCCCCTTCAGCAGATAAAACCAGGTGTCTTTACCGACGATACCGTCAGCGTTAATGCCGACGCTTTGTTGATACTGGCGCACGGCATTCGCGGTAGCCTGAGCAAACCGCCCATCAAGGACCAAGTTTGGCGATGGACTAAGACAGGCGTTAAGTAAGCCTTGCAACTGCCGAACCTCAGCACCTTGCGAGCCCGGCTTTAATGTCGGTAAACCGCTACGAGTCGGTACTATGCGCGGTGCTGCCTTGGCCGGTTGTCCGGGTAATACGCCTATGGGTGTCGGCCGTGGCGTAGCATCGCGGATCGTCGTGCCGGCATCGATGTTGCGCGGCCGGATCTCGGAGCCCGTTGGCCTGGGATCTTTCCATCCGGCCATCTATACCTCCATCCAGGCACACGCTGTAGTCTGGATGGACGCATTGTCGTCGCGACCCAGCTCGACGCCGGCCCGGCGTCCCTTATCCCTGTAGTATTCCAGCATTATCCTTACTCTATCCGGTTGGTTTCGCGCGGCGGAAAAAATGATCATCAGTTGATCATCACCATCCCGCCTTTAAGGGTCAGCATGCCATCGCCACTCACCGTGGTCTGCAAGCCCTTCAATTCGGCCTGGGTGTCTGCCTGGATTTTAACGGTCATGCCTTTGATCGTGACGCCACTATTGTCGATTTTAATGCTGTTGGAGCCCACTTTAAGCTCTATGGACTGCCCGGCTTCTTCGGAAATGCTGCCGGCGTTGACTTTGACGGTCCGGTTCCCTTGGGTGACGGTCAAACTGTCGTTGCCTTTGTCGATTTCCACGGTGTGATTGCCGGTCTTGACCGTCAATTTGTCGTTGCCTTGATCCAGCGTGATGGTGCGGTGATTGTAGATGTCCACGGTTTGGTCACCGGCATCTTTTTTCTCAAAACCGATTTTTTGCACGTCGTTGTTTTCAACAATGCGCGTAAAGTTTTTCTCGGCGTGCATGTAGAGCTCTTCGTTCCCTTTCTTGTCTTCGAAGCGAATTTCGTTGAAATTTTCAGCCGCCCCATTAGGCGTGCTGCGAGTTTTGATCCCGCTTTGGGTTTTGTTGGCATCCAAGCTATAAGGCGGCATTTGTTGGGCGTTATACACGCGCCCGGTGATGATGGGATTATCCGGATTGCCTTCCAGAAAATCGACAATCACTTCCTGGCCGACGCGCGGAATAAACATCGATCCCCAGTTATTGCCGGCCCAAATCTGCGCAACCCGCACCCAAAATGAGCTATTTTCATTTTTTGTGCCGAGCCGATCCCAGTGAAATTGCACCTTAACCCGGCCATATTGATCGGTCAGAATTTCGTCGCCGCTGCCGCCGACGACTATGGCGGTTTGCACACCCTGCACTACCGGCACACGGGTACGCCGCGGCGGACGGTAGGCGTATTCGGTACTGATAACGGAATAGGTACATTGAAACTCGTCCATGCCGCCCGCTTCGGCAATACCGTAGTCGTTGTTTTGGATCTGGAATTGAGTGGATACTGTCAGATATTCACGGTTTTGATCGGCGCGCGGAAATTCCGACAAGGTGAATTTTTGCCCTACCGCCAGCGTGCGCACATTGCCGAGCGCAACGGTTTGCTCGTGCTCCGCGCGTAGCTCTTCCATGCGCAGGCGCGAGTATCGCTCACCCTCGCTGTCTACTTTGAACTCCCCCGGATAGTCGTAGACGGTTTTGCTGGCTTGAGCATGTTCGCCAGGCAAATCTTTGACTTTGTCCAAAGGCGCGGTTGTCGCCTCGAAATCGAAATCCTTTAAGCGGTAACTGCCGGAACGAATTTGCCGTCCAAGCCGCCATTCATAAAAATGCTCCTCGTCGCGCCCGCCCTGGTTTGCGGCAGGGTAGTATTTGACCGTGGCCGGTGTCGCTGCCGCCAACTTGGTAATGTCGTCGCACAACACCAGCGAATGAATGCTGTCGGTATGCGTGAAGTAATAGTAGATACCTTCTTCTTCGAGCAGCCGGCTAATAAAATTGAAGTCGGTCTCCCGATACTGCACGCAAAAATCGCGGGGCTGGTAGGTGGTGGAAAACTTTGTCGTTACGTCGGTATAACCATGCTCAGCGAGGACAGCCTTGACCATGTCCGGCACGTTTTTTGTTGCCGGCGCCGGCGATAAAACGCGACAGTTACTGGCTTGCGTCAGTAACCACACTTTCGGATGCACAATAGCCCGGTAGAAATACAGATCGCCGAGCATGCCGAATTGGTTAATCTGCGTGACAATGCCGTTGAACGGGCGTAGCACGCCGTTATCAAGTTGCAATTTGACGGTAATGCTGGTGCCCAAGACCGTTTGCAGATCAATATCGCCGTTCTCGCTCAGCAATTCCAACTCGTACTCAAACAAACTGCTCAATTGTTCTTTACCAGTCATCCGATACAGCACAAAGGTATCCGCACCGGCGGCTGTCACCACCGAAGCGGTGCGAGATTCTTGAGAAAGTGGCATGGTGAAATCCTAACGCTAAAACGATAATTTTGAGATAAAGCCGGCGTCAGCCACCGATCAGTACCGTAGGGTAACCGAGGATAATGGTGCCGCCATGGGCGCACATATCACCCATCCTGGCGGCCGGCATGTTGGCTATCATCACGGTTGCCGACCCTTTTGCGATGGTATCTGGCGGCCCAACACAGACCAACATATCAGTCGCGCGCGCCGCAGGCATATTGCCTATCATGACGGTCGACGCACCGGGGCCGCTGATCGGTCCGCCGACATGCGGGACCGGTCCCGTAAACATCGGGCAAACATGCATATCTGTTAATCGTGCGGCCGGCTGTCCCATCGCAATCTCCTTAAGCCGCCTGCCAAAGCCGGCCGTTACCGCCGTTGGCAATATCAATAGCCTGTTCGATAAAAAATTGGTATTTCTCATAGGCCTTTTCCGGCTGAGTCAATACTGCCGCCAACATTACCGCACCGGCCACCGCCTTGGCCGTCAGATTATCCGCAGGAGGAACCGATGGTGCGTCTTCCGGCGCCATACTGCCATCACTCCAAAACGCGGCCATGGCTGCCCATGCGGCAGGGTTTTCGAAGGATGCGCTGTGAGCGGCAGCGTTGGCGGCCCGGCGATTAGGCTCGGTTGGCTTAAATACCCACAACTCCGCGGCATCGAGCGCTTTAACGACTTCAGGGGGTGTTTGCGGGCTCACCACACTGCGCGCAGAAAGGCAGGCCCACCAGGTCGCTTCGCGCTTGGGTAACGCTCTGGCCATAAAACGCACGGCATCGGGATAAAGTTGCTGTTCGAGCAATTTATTCAAAAAATCAACCGGCGCAGGGTCGGCAAGTAGGCCTGCAGTTGCCTGCTGATCCAGTTGAATATCCTGGCAAATCGCCGAGGCTTTAGGTATCGATACTTTAGTTAATGACACTGCGCCAGCCATGTATTCCCCACTTTCCGTTCACCTTTCAAATATAAATCGAAAAACCGTTCAGCTTATTATGCCGTCTATCTCACTGCGCAGACTCATCTTCGTCACTCCATTCTTTTTCATATCCGGCGTTAAGCAGATAAGATCTTAATGTATTCATGATGTACTCATCATAGGCTTGAAGATCGCGATGACCCGCGGCATCCACTCCTTGCTCAGCATCTTTAACCGACTCGTCGACCATCTGCCAGAAAAACGCCGTCAGCTGTTTGGCCTCGTTGGCGTTTTTTACATATCCTTTGTCAATAATCTCGATGATGCCATTTGCTTGTAGTTTATGAGCATAGTGCATGAGTATTTCTTTTTCCTCAGGATACTTGTAGGCAATCATTTCAAGAACCTTTCCACATGCGGATATACTGCCATTCTATCGGCAATCATCAATAATTTTGCCACTAAGGCGTCGATGGTCATACGCTCGGTAACTGTTAGCAAATAGTGCTGACTATCCCGAGTATCTTGCACAAACTTTAACCCAGCCGGCAATTCAAAGCTCGCCAATAACCAGTTAATATCAATCGACTTATCTTTATTCTATTTACGTTTTAATGTGATCCGATCTTTTAAATGATTCCATTCAGCCGAAAATAAAAACCCCATTTGTTCATGCGGCTCCACCCAGTTTTTGCACGGCGAAAAAAGATAATCTTTTTCTCGTATACCTTTAATAATAGCTCCTTGACTATGATCCGAATACAAAGTCGGATGCTGTCCGGCAACAATAGGCCGAGCCCGAAACTCCCCCAGCTCTTTAATATATTCCCGCAAATCATTGACTGAATTTAATTGAGTCATCTTTATTCACAGGAAATATGCATAGGGAACTAATTGGCGCTTATCGCCAGGTTTTCAACGATACGGCGCACCCACTCAAAATTCAATAAATCTAACCTTCGGTATTGCTAACTTGGCTGCCCACCCAACTCCTAATAGCATTAGTGTATTTGGAAGAATGTAGACTTTAAATTAGTCCGAATACGTTTCACTATTCGGATCTACGACTCTGAAAACCGTCGCCGCACCAATCAAGCTCGACTCTCACTTGTTCACCAGCCAGTCATCAACCATATGCTCCGGCGGCTTGGAATAATATTGATTACTGCCTTTGTAATAGGCGGCAATCGCAATTTTTGCAAAATCTAAAAAGCGACCATATTAATCACCTTTAATATAAAAATCATTCAACAAATCCAGCTACCGAATCAGGTGACTTCTATTCGCGAAAGATACAATTCGCCTCAACAAACTATGTTTTTTGTATGGACGAAATTATTAGACATTTTTTAGCGCCAACAAATACACTTGATTGATCTGCCCACCTAACAAGCGATATTGCTGATAATGAAAACTCCATGCACCGGTCGCCGTGTTCCGAATTCCTATGGTAGTCGCCTTAATTTCGCCGGGTATACTTCCAGGAGTTCTCGAACTTTTCATATAGCGGTCAGGTTTTACATGGTGATCAGTCAACGATTGAACCGCTAAAGTACCATCCTGCAGGTTATGTGAGTTGGGCTGCGAGCGAAGATTGATATGTGCAACTCTGCGGTCGCCAGTCGGCGTGGCTGAGCCTACTCCGAATGAGCAGCCATCCATATTTGATGTAAACATGAAATCTGCTCCCGCTCCAACCATAATCGAATGCATTGCATCGTCTTCGTATGGACACCAATAAGCTCTCAAATAATCACGATTTGCGGATGTCGCGTTGCGGCTGAATATGGTTGCTTCCTGTCCGTGTATCGGCACTAATGAATAACATGGGATATTGGCGCCAGTAGCCAGCTTGACAGCATCGTAATTTTTTCGCTCAAATTTAAACATACCAATAGAGTTCGGCTGCGCTGGCATAGTAAACAACACTCGTAGCACATTATTTTTTAGAAACTGCTTAGGATTAGCAACAAAATCAGAAATTGCGGTCATGGGATATCCTCTTTAAGTTCAACCAGAAATTATAATAAAAAATAATAACCATAAAACCACTCAAAACTCTGAAAATACAGCTTTAGCGGTCTCAAACCATAAAACACATGTATAAACTCCCAACAGCTCTAATTGATTTCATTTCCTTCAAACTTATATACTTCTATAGAGACGCCATTTGCTTTAACTTGCTTGGCAAACGCTTTCGCCTTGTTAGTTGGCCAATCCCCCCGAGCGGAATCATGTAAAACTGACAACCCCATATTATCAGGGCGCTCTAACCGTGTTACCCAGCCGCTCTGTTGATAATTTTTCATAATATAATTTGCCGCATTAATTCCAATCTGCCCCACACCGAAACCGATATATTTGTGCGGAGGCAACCCTGATCTATTACCGATCGGCTGCCCGCTCATTGCAGTTGCCAACGTAGCTCGACTCCCAACAGTCCAGCCAGGGAATCGGCCACCCACGCCATTATCAGTCCCAGCTGAATGAGCTAACCCGTCCAAAACAGGAACATTATTTTTATCGCTTAACCATGCATTTTGGATATCCTCTAACTCCTGCTCAGATATATCCATCAAAATAAAATGCCCAGCCATTGTCGCCTCCAAATTTTATTTAATTATGTCAAAAATAAAAATTAATATTTAACTTCTCTGTTGGCAATAACAGATTACTACCAGCATCCAAAAAAATCTTCCCCTAAACTGCGTTAATAACTAATAGATATTTTCTTGCAAAATGGTACGACCTAAAATGATCTTAATCGGCATCCAACACTCTCTTGATCAATGCCAACCTCAAATATTGAGAACGGAATACGATGCCTTAGGGTTTCGTGCTAAAACTCGGTAGTCACACACCATCAAAAACTTAAAAGAGCATAATTACTCGAACCCATACCCGAAATCTCCATTCTCAACCTTCACATGCACCCTTTGGATAGGCGTACCCTCCATCATTCGGGTCAAGAACTCCTCGCTAATCTTCGGCAACACGGTATTGGTCAAAATGGCGTCTATCATCCGCCCGCCGCTTTCCAATTCAGTACAACGGCTGGCAATCAGTTTGATGACTTCGTCGTCGTAACTGAACGGGACTTTGTGCGATTCTTCGACGCGCTTTTTGATTCGGCCCAATTGCAACCGGGCGATTGCGCCTATCATTTCGTCGTTGAGAGGGTAGTAAGGAATAACGACTAAACGTCCAAGCAAGGCTGGCGGAAATACTTTTAACAACGGTTCGCGCAAAGCCTTGGCAATGCCTTCCGGCTCCGGCATTAAATCCGGGTCTTTGCACAAGTTGGCAATCAGGTCGGTGCCGGCATTGGTGGTCAGCAAGATCAAGGTATTTTTAAAATCGATGACCCGGCCTTCGCCGTCTTCCATCCAGCCTTTGTCGAACACTTGGAAGAAAATCTCGTGCACATCGGGGTGGGCTTTTTCCACTTCGTCCAGCAATACCACGCTGTAGGGGCGGCGCCTTACCGCTTCAGTCAACACGCCGCCTTCGCCGTAACCGACATAGCCCGGAGGCGCGCCTTTCAGGGTGGAAACGGTATGCGCTTCCTGGTATTCGCTCATGTTGATGGTGATGACGTTTTGCTCGCCGCCATATAAGGTTTCGGCTAACGCCAACGCGGTTTCGGTCTTACCCACGCCGGAAGTACCGGCCAGCATGAATACACCGATGGGCTTGTTCGGATTATCCAGGCCGGCGCGCGAAGTCTGGATGCGCTTGGCGATCATCTCCAGTGCGTGGCGTTGACCGATGATGCGCTGCTCCAGCAAATCCGGCAGCTTCAGTACCGTTTCGATTTCATTTTTGACCATCCGGCCAACCGGAATGCCGGTCCAATCTTGCACAACAGCGCCTACAGCCTGCTGATCGACGGTTGGCAAAATTAGCGGCGACTCGCCTTGTTGTGCGTGGAGTTGAGCCTGCAAGGCTTTCAATTCGGTCAGCCAGGCGTCGCGATCGTTGGCTTCGCTACCAGTATCGCCTTCCGCCGGTTCGGCTGTATCGACAGCGTGTCCAGCCGATCTGAGTTTGCCGCGCAATTCCAAAATCTTGCCGACCAATTCCTTCTCGGCATTCCAACGCTGTTCCAGACCAGCCAGCCGTTCCTGTTCGGCAGCCAATTTTTCGTTAGCCACTTGCTCCCGCGCAGCCACTTCGACACCGACGGCTTTTTCCCGGCCGATAATCGCCAACTCAGTTTCCAAGGCTTGTATGCGTTTACGGCAGTCGTCCACTTCGGCGGGCACCGCGTGTTGGCTGATGCCTACTCGGGCACAGGCGGTGTCTAATAAGCTGACAGCCTTATCTGGTAATTGCCGGGCCGGGATATAGCGATGGGATAATTTGACGGCAGCTTCCAGCGCTTCATCCAGAATCAACACCTGGTGATGTTTTTCCTGCACCGAGACCACGCCGCGCATCATGCCGATGGCTTTTGCTTCGCTCGGCTCCAGCACTTGCACGACCTGAAAACGTCGGGTCAAGGCCGGGTCTTTTTCGATATGTTTTTTGTATTCCGCCCAGGTAGTGGCCGCGACGGTGCGCAATTGGCCGCGTGCCAGCGCCGGTTTTAATAGATTGGCGGCATCGCCGGTACCTGCCGCGCCGCCCGCACCCACCAAGGTATGGGCTTCGTCGATAAACAGAATGATGGGTTTTGGCGAGGCTTGCACTTCTTCGATAACTTGGCGGAGGCGGTTTTCGAATTCGCCTTTCATACTGGCGCCGGCTTGCAACAAGCCGACATCCAAGGTCCGCAAGCTCACATCGCGTAATGACGGCGGCACGTCGCCGGCGACAATTTTCAAAGCAAAACCCTCAACTACCGCAGTTTTGCCGACACCAGCCTCACCGGTCAGAATCGGATTGTTCTGCCGGCGGCGCATCAGAATATCGATGACCTGCCGAATCTCTTCCTCACGGCCCACGATAGGATCTATTTTGCCGTTACGCGCCTGCTCGGTCAGGTCAACGGTAAATTGTTTCAGCGCCTCCTGCTTGCCCATCGCTGCCGGTGCAATCGCACCGCTGGCTTCGCCGGGCGTAGCGCCAACCAGCGAACCATCATTGGCAACCAATCCGTCTTCCGGTGAACCGGACACAATCTTCGGCAACTCGTCGGAAACCGTATCCGGTTTGAGTTTTTCGAACTCTTTGGAAATTCCCAGCAACTCGTTGCGCAAGGATTTGGTTTTCAACATACCGACCAATAAATGGCCGCTGCGCACCTGAGACTCACCGAACAACAATGTGCCGAAGACCCAGCCGCGTTCGACACTATCCTCGATATGCGGCGAAAAATCGGAAATAGCCGTAGAACCGCGCGGCAAGCGGTCCAGCGCGTTAGTCACGTCCTTGGCAATCACCGAGGCATCCAAACCGTAATGCTTCACCAAGCGGTGCAAATCGGAGTCTTGCAGTTGTAGCAGTTGGCTTAACCAATGCACCAACTCGACATAGGGGTTGCCTCTTAGTTTGCAAAACACCGTCGCACCCTCGACGGCTTTGTAACAAACCTTGTTCAATTTCCCAAACAACTTGACTCGGCTAATTTCCGCCATGGTGTTTATTCCTCGCTAAAGTTTAAGTGTGGTTCAGCAGGCAGCATCAGCCTGTATAAACGGATTAAGCGTTAAATCATCGGCATCGCCTGCACCGCGGCGCGGTCCCAACCAAGTACTCCAACCCAATTGCGCATCGCCGTTCATACTATTCGCGCCGGTCGTTTCGGGTTTTCCTAAGGCCAGCTCTTCCGGTACTTCGGCTTTTTCCAAAATCAATTGTGCGTCCCAGACCATTTCGTCGCCGACATAATTGCGGACGATGGCCACCAACTTGGGCAATAACGCCCCGCCCGGCAGCAAGGCCAAATATAGGCTACGGCGCAACGGCCCGATAACGACACGAAACTTATGCTGGCAACCCCAAACGCTAGCGCCGATCACAACAGAGCTCCCCAGAGAACAGGTGTCTTTGCTCCAGCCCAAACGAGTTTGCTCACGGGGTTGAATGTCCATCCATTCGCCAACAAATTCGGCGACGCGGACCGGCACTTTAAAAATATCCGAGACAATGGCCTGTAAACCCCCTGGATGTTTGGTCTGCGCGGCAAAATGCCCGGCATAAAACAATTTGCCTCGGTCGGTCAGTGCGTCCCGGTTCTGAAACGGCGCCCCGGAAATACCCAGCATGGCTCCCACGTAAAAACCAAAGCGGTCTGTATCCGGCCGGTCGTAATGCACTTCCGGGCGGGCATTGGCCCAGGCCCGGTAAAACAAACTAATCATGCGATGATGAAAGACATCGGCAAAACGGGCGAAGGTCGGATCGTGATGGTGGCGCTGCCGCTCTCGGGCATACTCGGTCAAATGCAGCGGCAGCGGGCCGTTGGGACCGAACAAACCCATAAAATTCACCGCCAATCTCGGTTTACCCAGCCCCGTCCCGCCCGGCGAATAGTAATCTACAGCGGTAGCGGGAAATTCCAGTTCCGGCTCCTGGGAAAAACGCACGGCATCGTCAGCCGCTTTTACACTGGTCCCGAAACGAGGCTTATCGCTATTCAGACATTCGATTAAACGCACCGCCTCGAAAAAATCGAAGCGCGACGCATCCTTCGTCAATTCACCGATTAAATCGTGTGGCGACATCCCATCCTCGCAGGCCAACGCGCCACTTCACCGCGGTCGCTGGTACGTATCACCGTCTCGACGAAAGAATTGATCGATACATACCGAGCGAAAAACCGCTCCAATACCGTTGCCAGCAGAAAATAGCCGCCACCTTCAAACGCCGACTCGTCCAGCATGACGGTAATTTCCAAGCCGCGCCCAAACACCATCGGCCCCTTTGCATCGATGCGTCTGACCACATTTTTTGAAGCCACGGAAAGCACGCCCTCAACCTGTTTCTTGATGGCCGGTTCGCGCTGGTCGGCATACAGGCCCAACAATTCACGCAATGCCGCCGCACCGCTCTTGGCATCGGTATCCAGCAGCGACAGATAGTTCAGCGACAAATGATTGATCAGGCGCCACACGGTATCCGCCTCATACGCAGCCGGCAGCGGCCGGGTCGGGCCGGCGATACAACGCACCGATTTCACCGGCGCACTAACTTGCAAGGTAAAATCGGTATCACCTTGGCCTACCGGCATCACCAGCGGCAAATCACGATTGGTACATAAGGTATCCAGCCCCAATTGCGCCAACTTGCCGGAATACGGCGCCTGGGCCGCATCGACCAAGGACACAAAAACTTCGCTGCCGATATAACTGGAACGCACTCCCTTGCGACGTTGATTTGACGACAGCACGCGATTCACTCGCCGTAAGCTGAAAAACGCAGTTTCCCCGGCGTGCTGGTAGGACGCTTTAGAGCCGTAAAAAGGCAGAAAGGCCTGTTCGCTCTCCTGATCGGCACCGAAACCGGTGGCTTCATTGACGCTATGCACTTCATAATCCATTGGCCTACTGCGATCCACCACGATGTGATATTCAGACTGCCGCTGGTCGATATGGATCCGGTCGGCACGTTTAGGGAACAAATTGATAGCCGGCACGCAGAACAAGGCCAAATTGTTCTGATCCAACACATTAATCAGTTGCGGTTCGCTGCGGTCGAACAGCACGAACAACTCAATCTGTTCACTGTCACAGTTACTTGCTAGCTCTCCCAGTCCACCGAGTTCGACAAACAGGTAACGGTCCGGGAATGCGAAATATTCCTGCAATATTCGATAACCGTCGAACGAGCGCGGCGTCTGTCTGAGTAAAGCCTCGTCCGGTTCGAACCCCAGACCGCGTACCCCCCCAGCAGACAGCGTGCGAATTTCCGTCGAGACCCCGTTATGGAAACTGCCGACGATGCCGCTTACATTTGCCAACAGTTGTTCGTACAAGCGATACGGGATATTGCCGACACCGCGCAGAAACAACGGCAGCCGGTCCAGGGCAATTTCGTTGAACTTTAAACCGCCCACACTATTCAAGACGATACGTAAGGCCGCTTTGACCGGTCCGCGAAAATGTTTGGCCGTCAAGCCGCGACTGGACACGGCAGCCAGACTCGGCAGATATTCAATTTGGCCTATCTGCAACGGTAACAGTTGCAAGTCTTGCGCAGTACGGTACTCGCAGGCGGTTTGTTCGCCTCTGGCGATCTGGCTGCGCAACACGGTATCCTTGGCTATCGTGATCCCGTCTGCCAGAGCCGCTTCGGCAAAATCGGGTTTCATCTCCACCACCGTCATTGATGGCGTAGCCGACAAATAGTGCGGATAGATAATCTGCAATAATTGCTGGGTAAAGCTGGGAAACTCGGAATCGACCTTCAATTGCACTCGAGCCGCCATAAAAGCGAAGCCTTCGAATAAGCGCTCTACGTACGGGTCGGAACATTCGAAAGTATCCAAACCCAAGCGATTGGCTATTTTCGGAAACTCTGCGGCAAACTCCGCGCCTACTTCACGGACGTATTGCAACTCGCGGTTATAGTATTTAAGCAGCCGGGGATCCATGGTTAACCGTCCAGTTCCTTGACGCTGATTTCGCCGGTTTCCAGATCCAGATCGCTGCGAATGTATAAATGTATCGGCAACGGCTGCGCCCACAAATCGCCTTCGATACGAAACGACAGCGCCTTGTGATTCATTTGATCATCGGCTTTTGCCAATTCTACCGACAGCGAGTCCGCCAAGATTCTCGGCTCGAAATCGTTAATTGCCTGTCTAACTTTGCGTTCGATCTTTTTAACGTCAATCCCGGTCAGCGATACGCCGGACAAGACCGGTGTCCCGTAATTCAATACGGAACGAGCCACAAACGGATAGTCGGTCAAATTGACCATGCTCTCGAACGCTGCGGTATTCAGCAGCCAGCTTAAATCGCGCAATACGCTTTGCCGCAACTGGCGCAGAGACATGACACGTTGCTCGCGGGTTTCCGCGCGTTTATCGGGAGCTTCGTCGGTCAACCGATCCAGCAAGGACGGTTGGAGACGTTCCGCGTGCAGTAAATCGGCCATTATTCCAGCCCTGCCGGCGCATTGAATTCAATAGTACGGACATCTAACAGCGCGTAATCGTCGACGTCGGTAGCCAATAGGCGCTGTCCCTTGCCATGCATTAAACCGTCTGCGACTTCATTCCATTCGGTTAAACGGGACAGGCGGATGCGAGCGTCCGAGTCGGCTTCCGAACCCGGATAACGGCAAGGTATCAAGCCGCTGGCTTCGCCGCCATTGATCCAGGTAAATTGCGCCGGTATCCATACCAAATCGCGTAAATCGGTGGGTTTTTCCAGCTGTATCTTGCTGATCTGCATAAACGGCACCCAGTAGTAGCGGCCATTGACGACGGCCTCCAACACCGGTCCCAAACGGCTATCAGCGTCTGCTAGCCATTCAAACGGCGTACCGTCCAACGCTCCAGCGGTAGCCGGCGCCTGCTGTAAGGCATCAGTTCGTAATGCCACGGCCTGCTGAAAATCGCCGCTGTTTTCCCGTATTAGCGCTTCTAACAGTAAAGCCAGCCATGCTGGCGGCTCGCCAAAAATCAGCGGCGTTTTGCGTGCGGCAAACACGTCCTTACGTAAGGCTTCACAGAGTAAAACTTGTTCGTAGGTACTAACCATCAACAAGGTGGAGGCATCCAAGTCGCGCAACACATTAAGTTGATTTAGCGCCTTATCCCACAGGCCCTGCACGCAATACAGCTGAAACAGCAGGATCCGCGATTTAGGATCGGCCGGATTTTGCCTGATGTACTGCTGGGTTTGCTGCAATGCCGCATCCAGCTCGCCTTCGGCGATAAGACGTGAAACGTCCTGCATACGATTCTCCGATGAGTGCAAAAATAACCCCAGTGGTGTTGGTTCCACCGGGGTCGGCGATTACACGGTTTCGTTTTTCATCAAGTTCCAACCTTTGAATGCGCCGGCGGCTGGTGCTTCGCCTTCGCCGAAAGTGTTGTACTTCATTTTAACTTCGTTGAAGTTGATGGATATGCTCTCGTGAGGGCGGTCACCGCCGCTGGATTGGCTGTAGCCGCTGATGATAGCGTCGGCCAGTTCGATTTCCAGATACACTTGACCCTTGGCATCCGCGCCGCCGGTTTGGATGAAATGGAATGTTGCTGTACCCAAGCTTTTGCCGCAGATGGACTGCATCCACAGGTCGACGGACGCGATGTCCATGCTTTTAGTCAGGGTGACTTCGGAAAACGAAGGATTGCTGGTATCGCGGTCTTTGCCGACGCCGCTGGTCGAAATGGCACGACCTACGCCCATTTGCAAACTGTCTACGGTAATCCAGTCCGTATGGCTGGCTACGGTGCTATCGCCTTTAATTTCGGTCGCGAATTTTAATAAGATCATAGTGCTCTCCTTTCGAAGTTAGTGATAAAAATACAAACGGGCATCCACCCACAGATTTACAGCTCCGGCAAGCCGGGATATAAAACGACTAACCGCCACTGCCGGGAATTTCGTATTGCTGCCCCGGCAAATAGCGTACTTCCTAGCCTTATTCAACGAATAGGACTTAACCTTTTTGCGACGGTAATTTAGATGTCAGTCGCAAGGAAACCGTCAACCCTTCCAACTGATAGTGCGGTCTAAGGAAAAACTTAGATTGATAATATCCAGGATTACCCTCGACTTCCTCGACCACCACTTCCGCACCGGCCAATGGCCGACGCGCTTTGTCTTTTTCGGTGGCCACTGCTGGATTGGTCAACACGTATTGGCTGATCCAGGTGTTCAACCACGCCTGCATGTCTTGGCGCTCCTTGAACGATCCGATTTTGTCTCGAACGATGCATTTCAGATAGTGCGCAAACCGGCAGGTGGCAAACAAATACGGCAGGCGCGCGGCCAGATTGGCGTTGGCGGTGGCATCCGGATCGGTGTATTCAGCCGGTTTTTGCAGCGATTGCGCGCCGATGAATGCGGCGAAATCGGTATTTTTTTTGTGCAACAAGGGCATGAAACCGCTTTTGGCCAATTCCGCTTCACGGCGGTCTGTAATGGCGATCTCTGTCGGGCACTTCATGTCGACGCCGCCTTCGTCGGTCGGAAACGAATGCACCGGTAATCCTTCCACTGCGCCACCGGATTCAATACCGCGAATCTGCGAACACCAGCCGTAATATTTGAACGAGCGATTGATGTTGACTGCCATCGCGTAAGCAGCGTTAGACCACGTATATTTACTGCTATCGGCGCCCGAGGTATCTTCCTCGAAATCAAACTCTTCGACCGGATCGGTTTTCGAGCCATAAGGTAAACGGCTCAGGAAACGCGGCATAGCCAAACCGAGGTAACGGGAATCTTCGGACTCGCGCAACGAGCGCCAAGCCGCGTATTCCGGCGTTTGAAAAATTTTGGTCAAATCACGCGGATTGGCCAATTCGGACCAACTTTCCATTTGCAGCACCGATGGCGCCACGCCGGAAATGAACGGGGTATGCGCGGAGGCACTGATTTTTGCCATCTCGCCCAACAATTCCACATCTTGCGGACTGTGATCGAAATGGTAGTCGCCCACCAAGCAACCGAAGGGTTCGCCGCCAAAGGTGCCGTATTCTTCTTCATACAGTTTTTTGAACAGCGGGCTTTGGTCCCAGGCGGTACCTTTGAACTTTTTCAGGGTTTTACCCAACTCGTTTTTGGTGATATTCAACACGCGAATTTTCAACATTTCGTCGGTTTCGGTGTTGTTGACCAAGTAATGCAAGCCGCGCCAGGCGCCTTCCAGTTTTTGAAAATCGGGATGGTGTATGACGAGATTCAATTGTTCGGTGATTTTCTGATCCAGGCTGGCGATAATCGACTGGATCGTTTTAATGGCATCGTCTGATACTTTGGAAACATCCTGCAACGCATATTGTGCCAGCGTTGTTACTGCGGTATTGACCTGATTGGCTGCCTCGGTGCCTGGTTTGAACTCCTTGGACAATAATGCGGAAAAATCGTCCAACTCCAGGGTTTGGGTTGCGCCTTGTCCGCCTTGGGTTTCTAATTCGGCCATGGCTTACTCCCCTTTTCCTTCAGCGGCATCACCGCCTGCTTCCGCCGGTTTCGCTGACGCCGCCAAGGTTTGTAGCAACGCGGGGTCGTTAACTAACTTCGCGATTAATTCCTCCGCGCCGGTTTTACCGTCCATATAGGTAATCAAGTTGGACAACTGGGTTCTGGCTTCCAAGACTTTATCCAAGCCCGCCACTTTTTTGGCAACCGCTGCGGGAGAAAAGTCATCCATACTTTCAAAGGTGATATCGACATTCAAATTACCTTCGCCGGTCAAGGTATTGGGAACTTGGAATGCAACCCGTGGTTTCATCGATTTCAATCGATCATTGAAATTGTCGACATCGATTTCCAACAATTTGCGATCCGCCACTGGTGCTAAAGGTTCGGCTGGTTTACCCGACAAATCTGACATGACGCCCATCACGAACGGCAACTGCACCTTTTTTTCGGAACCGTAGAGTTCAACATCGTATTCAATCTGTACCCGGGGTGCCCGGTTTCGTTGTATAAACTTCTGACTACTTTCAGCCATTGTATTCTCCGCTTGACATTAAGAAGGACTACCAAAAATCAGTTTCTAACTTGGGTCGGGACCCTTTATCGCACTTATTTGGGAAAGCGCATCCGGCATTAAGTTTTGGACGATTTCCAAGAAATCCGCAGTTGCCAGATGCTTGGCCCGACGCAACAAAATGGGCACGGGGCTAGACGGCTCGTAGTCCGCATAATATTTACAAAGCGCATCCAACGTTCTCACCACATCTTGGCGCGACTCAATGGCGCCGCTCACCGCTTTGGATTTAACGGGCTTTACCTCATCACCCGCCTCAGCGCTGCTGCCATCGTCGCTTGCCTCAGTCTCGGCGTCGTTGGACAACCGCGACCCCGCGTAATGATCGAAATCATCCCTGACTTCCTTCAGTAAAGCTTTCAACGGCGTCAATACCGCGCCTTGGCTGGCTCCGACTTTTTCGTTGACGAAAGCATCGATCCGCTCGACGATCTTGATACTGTCGACCAATGCCTGATAATTATCAGCTAACGCCGCGTCATCCATATCCAGAAAAGCCGCGTTGATAGCGCCGTTGTCTGGCTTTGTCATGCCCTTGGGCACTTCCAGCCGGTCGGTTGCGTACTGAATGTCACGCAAACAAAACCTGCCGATGGCTTTCGACTCGACCAGCACCGCCAAACTTAGAGGCCTGATTATCAGGTCGAAGCTGGCAAGCTCTTCCAAAATATTGATTCGCGACGTCGGATCCATGCCGTCGTCGGGATCGAGTTGAGGGTGTATGGAATCCCAATAACGGGTCAAGGACTCTTCCAGAAAGCTCAGTCCATCGCGAAAACCTCTCCAACCTTCAACATTGATCAGTGTCCGGATCAAGTACAAAATGACTTGCAAATCCTTGGAACGCTGCAATAACGCCAAAGCCTCCTTGTAGACCTCGCGCCAGTTAGGCGGCAACGCCTTCTCGCCAGAAAACTGATTTTCCGGGGTCCCTAAGATATTGGTGTCCAATGCCACCCTGGCATTGTCATACTCAAGGTTATCACCACAAGGCTGCTCCGCCGAAACGGGTTCTAGTAATCCGGACAAATCCGCCATTTTTAAGCCTCTATGGTAATCCAATTGTTAACATCAACCGATTGAAAAGCGGTAACGAAACCTTGTGCCTTGCGCCCCGTTTCTTACAATCGACCCAATTCTATAGTGCCCCGGACTTGTTACGCCTGTATTAAGCCCAAAACCAATTCGCATTAGTCTAGTCGGTTTTTCATGTCACGCTTTAAACTAAAAAACCCTAAATGTCGCGGAATCTTATACCTATCAAGTTGCATTTGCTCATCAATAGATAAGGCATCGGGATCATTTAACATGCCAACTCATGAACCCTACGCCTACAAAACCGTAAGACATTGATATAACATGATTTAAAATTCAAACGGCGTGCTAAATCACAACATGCACACACCATTGCAGCGCCAAATCGGCACGATATTTCGTAACGGATACGATATTCGGTACTTGCGGTGCCTGGCTACCGCGAGGGGAAATACCGTTTTCCATTGAAAAAATCCGTCCATTGTTTCGTGGTGCAAAAGCCTCTCGCGTTCTAGCGTCGCCGAATGCTCACATCGGCTGCTTCACATCTTGGGTCTATCTGTACTAAGCGCACGTTGACAGCCATTCCCCAAAGACACTACCGACCACAGCCGTCCATCTGAGAATCTACGCGCTTATAAGATTGTTGAAGCGTATTTCTTCCAAAAGATACCGAGACCTAAGACATCCTGATTTCGGCTTAACCACTAAATTCGGCGACTAACACGGTAATATTATCTCGACCGCTTCTGCTCAAGGCTTGGTTAATCAGGGCTTCGGCGGCCGACTGGCAACTGCCTGAGCCCATCAATTCCGCAATTTCGGCTTCCGATAATTCTTTATCCAAGCCGTCGCTACAGAGCAGATAACGATCACCGCCGGCAGCCTGAAAGCGCAGCACATCCAACGCCAGCGTCAATTGCCCACCCACCGCGCGGGTAATCACATTCGCTCCCACTTGCTGGGCCGCCACTTCCCGGGTCATCACACCGGAATCCATCAATTCGTCGATCAAGGTATGGTCGCGGGTAATCTGCGTAAACTCGCCTTGGCGTAATTGGTATAAACGGCTATCTCCCGCCCAAATGGCGGCGCACTGGTCACCCTTGGCCAGCAAGGCGACTACCGTGGTTCCGACAATACTGCCTTGCTGAATGCCCGAAGCAAAACGGCATAAATCGTCGTTAATCTTATGTAATTTGCGGGAAACGGCTTCGACCTGATTATCCAGGTTTTCGGTAAATTCCAAGGTCGATAAAGAATCCACCACCAAGCGGCTGGCAACATCGCCGGATTGATGCCCCCCCATGCCATCAGCAACCACCCACAGCCCCAGTGACGGGCAATCGAGCAAAGCATCCTCATTGTGCTTACGCTTATTGCCGACCACCGTAACCCCGTAGGAAGCCCACTTTGTCGAGTTCGGAAGCGTTATGTCCTGGCTCGCCGTTGCGCCTACCGCAGAGGCGCTCGGCTCTCTCTCGATTTTTTTGACGCTTTGGTCTTGGCGATAGCTCTGCACCTGCCAAGATCTGCCAGCCTGCGGCATACCCTGCAAAAAACTCGCGTAAGCATCGATAGGCGGCAAGCCTTCGCAAATCAGCAGATTGGGGCGATTCGACTGGCCGCCTTCACTTGCCCAAATGCTGTAACCCGGCATAAAGCAATCCAACAAACGCTGACTCAAGTGCGGAAACACTACATCCGTCTGATCCAGGCCCTCCAAATCGAAACGAAATGCGAGCTTGCCGTTGGATGCCGTTAATCCGCCGCTAGAATCAGCTTGAAAATACTGCGGTGTCAGGCTGTCAGCAGAACCGATTTCCATCAGCCCCTTATCAAACTGATCCAGATCGCAGGAGTCGTTCAACACCGATAGCGCAGCGTCTTCCAATTGTGCAAACCATGCCGATTCCGGCGAAAACAATGACAACAAAGACTCCGCACTGACGGCTTGCGCCAACGTCAACGGATAATAGCGACCGACCCTATCCACACTGGGCATCATGACACCGGCCCAAGCACTCGCACCGCACACGCCAGGTCTCAAAGCAAAGCGCCAAAGCGGACTAACCAAAAACAAGGATAACCAACTCTCTCCTAATGTTTCCTGGCTGGAACGCATCGACGCCTGTAACCACTGGTCCCATGGCTCGATAAAGTGCCTGGGCAGCCGCCGACTGACAAAATCGCCAAGGCCCGGCACTTTTCCGAAAAAGCCGACGCTCAACCCATCCATAGAACTCATAGTGACTCCGGGCAACGAAAGCTTTGATATTCGCTGATGCCAAATGGATTATTGACACTGGCCGCGCGCAACTCAAATTTCGCGGTATAATCTTCCAGTTGTACGGTCAAATTAAAGCGGTCCGGCAGGCCAGTAGGTTGGATGTTGAATTCGTCGAACATCCTGAACAATGCCCAGGCCCCTTCCTTAGATTTGCTGACTTGTTTGCCGTCCAAACCTTCGAACACCACTCTGACCCCGGCACTATTATTGGTGCCGGGCCACTGAAACTTAGTGAGTTGCTCAGGACCATGGCGGTAAACCAACTCCTGGCCTTCTACATTTAACCTGAAGGTGCTGACTTTGTCGTCCAAGGCCAAGGGTTTTAACTCGAATTGCACTTGCGGCACCGCGCCGCCGCCGGGAAAAAATGCGTCACGAATTTTCGATGCAATCTGAAACTGGCGAATACTGGCTGCCGATAAGCCTAAAGCCTTATCCGAACTAAGCTCCTGCCACTGCACCGCTGCGGTATCGACAAATGCCTTGAGGTTAGCGTTAAAAAACTGATCGACAATCCCGTTAGCGGCAAAAACTTTGCCGAAATCAGCCATCAACACATCCTGCTGAGTATTTTTCGCAAACGGATAACGGCCAGCCAAAGCACTTTTGCACGGCATCGTCACCGCTGTTTTCAACATTTCGTTGAGTTGCCCTTTCGCGCCGGTTTTGATTTGTTGCCCGCCCGTGCTGGTCAACGCATTCAGCGAGGCTGCAACCGGACCGGGCAAACGGGCAAATTCCATTTTGGCTGCTTGCAGAGGGTCAACACCGCCGCCGGCAAATCGCGCCGCTTCGGTAGACAAGGCTTGACCGCCACTATTAGGTGCCGAGCCAATCTGCATCAGATAATCGTGCAGATTTTTGATACTCGCCATCGTCGCATTGATCGGAGCAGGCCTGTCGGCAGCGCCCCGCACTTGCATATTGTAAGGTTCGAAGTAAGTTTCCAATGCCTTGACCGGATCGACGCCACCGTCGCTTTGTTTAGCCATCGCCAGCAGTTTTTGGGTAGCGGCCTCCGGAACCGCCAAAGCCCCGCCGGTGGATTTTGCCAACGCATCGGCCAATTCGGACGAGAGCTTACTTAACGCGGTATTTTTTTCGACCAACTCCAACAAGAGCTTCAATGGCGAATCGGGTCGCGACAGCAGATCCAGCGTATCTACCAACTGATTATTGCTGGGCTGCGGGCGGAACTTAACCGCCGTCAGCACGCTATCCCAGGTCTTTTGGTAATCTCCCAAATACAGACGCTTGAAATCGCTATATAAACGATCAATTTCGACAGGCGTACTTGCGCCGTTTACGCCAAGTACCCAATTTTGTTCGCTGGCTTCCTTGACGTAAACCATGCCATTTTTCAGAAACAGCTCCGTATAACCGTAACTGCTAAACAAACCGGGTACCACCAACGTATCCAATTCCTTGCCGTTCGCGGTAAACACTCGGCCGCCGTTCGGCGCCAATTGTCCGGCGACCGAAATGTCGTGACTGCGATCAAACAGCGCCTCACTTTTAAAACGGCTATAAAGTTGATTGACCAGAGGAATTTGCGTCAATTTATTACGCACTGCGTCGACAAAACTGTTATCGATAGCAGCTGGATCCAAATTCAAAGCCAACAAATTATCCAGATGTAACTGTAATTTGGCTTGGGTCTCCGGGTCGGTGGCGAACATTTGCTCCCAATCCAATTTCACCCAAGGCTGTGCAACCTTGGCATCCATCCGTTGCGGCTCGCCGAACATCAGATAAACACGCAATAATTGGTAAAGTACATCCAGATTTTTGCCTTCATCGCTTTGCATCCGCTCTTTCAAGCGCAGCGTAATCAAGGCTTGAAAATTTTCACGAAGCAAGCGCTGATAGGCAATATCGATGGCTGAATCGATTTTGTCGCCTTGGTATAAACCAAAACCGCTGCTCCAGCCGGTTTGTGCATACACGTCTTTGGCGGCTTGTAAGGCATTAAGCTTGGGCAACAAGGCCAAAAAACCGGAGCGCGAATCGGTGGGAACAAGATTACTGGCTCGGTAAATTTCTACCTGTTTTTCGACATCGGCAATCGCCGACTTATTCGTGGCAAAACTGACCATCCACACCACTACCGCTATCGCCACAAGCGCAAAGGTGGCGGCAAAGCCGGCGAGGTTCATCAAACGAAAACGCCGCTCGACCTTTGGATCCAAGCCAACCAATTCGGCTTCTGGAAACACCACTTGTTTCAAAAGCTTAGTCAGAAAGTAGCTTTTACCGCGCCCGCTCATTAACGGTGTTGCTTGCCTTTCCAATCTAAAGCTTGAGGCCAACGCCGCCATCACTCTATCTATCGGCGTACCCTCTTGGGTGCCGCTGCTGAAATAAACGCCGCGCAACAGGAAAGGCTCTTCGTAGCGATTGGTGGCAAATCCGGCATCCAAAAATCCGGTTGCCACCGATTTGAACAGCATCATTTGTTGAGGAAAATCGAAAATAGCCGTACGCCGCTGCACATCGCGCTCTTCCTGGATACGCTTCAAACGGCGTTGTACCAACCTCTCGGTCAATTCGTCATAGGCCTTTTCGAATTGCACCAAGTGAGCGGCCAGATCTTCTTTATCGTTGTCGGCACGAATAAACGTCTCACCCCACACCTGGCTACGCTCGTCTTCGGTTAAATTGGCGAAAAAATCGCTAAATCCCGCCACGAGGTCCACTTTCGTGAACAGCACGTAGACCGGCAATTGCACACCCAGTTGCGCATTAAGTTCCGTAATCCGCCGCCTGATTGCTGCGGCATGTTGGCGTAATTCTTCCTCGGTCTGCTGAATTAAATCACTGACACTCACCGCCACAAATACCCCGTTCAGAGGGCGGCGTGGTCGATATTTTTTTAACAGCTGCAAGAAACCGTGCCAGGCGGTAGCATCCACTTCTTGATGGCTATCTTGGGTGGTATAGCGACCGGCAGTATCCAATAACACCGCTTCGTCAGCGAACCACCAATCACAATCTCGCGTGCCGCTGACACCTTTTACCGAATGCTTGCCCAAGCGTTCGGCCAAGGGAAAATGTAATCCGGAATTGATTAATGCTGTGGTTTTGCCGGAGCCCGGCGCGCCGATAATGGCGTACCAAGGTAATTCGTAAAGATACTGCTTCCGACCGTGTTGTTTAGCACTGGTAGTTTTCAGTAAAGCCAAAGCCTCATCGAAGCCGCGATTCAGCACATCCAGCTCGGCCGCCGAGGCCGATTGCGCATCGTTTGCATCAGTGCCGCCAGCCAAATCGGCCATCAAACGTTGCTCGCGTTTGCGCGATAACAGCCACGCGACCAAGCGGTAAAGCAACCAACATCCGAATATGACGCTTATCGTTATAATCCGGCTTAAATCGGTTTCCAACGGCACACTGCCGGCAATTGCGATTAAAGGCCCGACAAACCAAATCAGTACCGACAAAATCACGATACCGATCAGTTCAAGCACCCACTTTGTTTTAAAAAAACTGATTATCCGTTCCACGCGGTATTCTCACTTAATCAAGATGTCGACGCGCCGATTTAGGGCTCGATGTTCGGGAGTGTCATTGGGCGCCAAAGGCTCACCATCGGCCCGACCTTCTGCTCTGGCCGCACCTTTTAGTTGGGCGGACGCAGTCAAAATTGCCAAGACGTTTTTAGCGCGTGCCGCAGACAAATGCCAATTGGACGGAAAGCGGGCCGACACAATGGGCTTGTCGTCGGTATGCCCGGTTACCAAAATCGAGTCTTGTTCATTCTCGAGTTCTTTGGCGATTTTTTTCAACATCGGTAAAAACTCCGGTTTAACTTGATCGCTACCGGAGGGGAAGGAATTACGAACGCGAATGATGCTATCGTCGACCACTTCGACCATATTCTGGGCAATTTCATCGCGTAATAACGGTTTAAAGCGTTCCAATCTGTTGGCGATAACCGGTGCAGACGGAGTGATCGTAGCAGCCGTTGCCATTTGTACCGGCTCCTTGGCCAATTTCAGTAGCTCCCGATAGGCAGGATCGGATGCCGAATTAATAAAAAATGCAAAACCCAGATAACAAAGCAGCAACAGGCCACCTGCTACGCTGGCGAACACCCATAAGGGCACTTGCGTTATCAACGAGCTATTTCCGCTTTTTTGCCCTTGCCAACGTGGCGACAGCTCCGTTGGAAAATCCCCTCTTACTCGCTGGATTAATTGGTACAACTCAAGCCGTTGTTTTTCCAATTCGTTGGCGCCATTGGCCATGACCCGATATTTACCTTCGAACCCAAAACTTAACAACACATAGCAAAGCTCGATGAGCGGTAAATTTTGCGCGGGTTGTTTCACCAGATGTTCGAGTATTTGGAAAAAGCGTTCGCCGCCCCAGGCTTCTTTATGAAATAGGATAAGCAGGCTTTGATGCCCCCAATTACTCTGCGAACCCCAAGGCGTGTTTTGGATAATTTCATCCAGAAAAGTACATAAATCGTAGCTCGCCATTCGCATAGTTTCTTGCTGAAACCCTGCATTCAAGCCACGGTTCTCGAATTCTCTGACTTCTTTAGCCAACTTTTGCTTTAGTTCATCAACCCCGAAATAGCTAACGGTTGTTCTGAGCCTAGCCGCCAAGGACAGAATGCCGGCTGATAAAGTCAATAATGAACCGCTATCCGCTCCGGAAAGCACACTGAGCGACGGAATGTTGATATTTGAGGTCGGCTGCTGGGGCGGCGGAGATGGCGGTATTTGTGTCACTGATGGCTGCTGCGGCATTCGTCCACCTGGCGAAGGCCGCAACACTGTTTTGTCGTCATCGCCGAAAGGTCCTTGTTGCACCATGTCATCACCCTTTTTTTATTGCCCAGAATTCCAACTCCAATCCCGGAAAATTACCACCAATATGAAAGGCAAAACCGCCGGAATCCATCATCTTCTTCCAGTATGGGCTTTGCTTATCGAGTTCGAAATAAGAACATCCGGCGTGATACGGCAATTGCCTTGGGGCAACGGGCAAAGGATGAATTGAAATACCGGGCAGGGCGGCAGTGACCAATTGCGTGATCTCTTCCACCGGGCCAATTTTCACCTGCGGTGGGAAATGCGTGCGCAACATCTCCGAAGATACTTGCGCACTGGCAGCCAATACGTAGATTGCCTGCTCCAATAATTTCACATCGGGGCGACCCGAGTAATAAACCGACTGGCTATGTTTGGTTAACGGAATTTGAATCGCATTTTGTTCAAGCACCATGCTTAACAGGCGCCGTAGCTCATCAATTAACGGGATAAAGCAAATACGCAAGTCGTCATGCCTATATTCGGGCAACACTGCGGGTCGCTTATTTTGACGGTAGAAGGTTGCTAGATCTCCCATCAACTGCAGGCCCAAGGAAAACAAAGTTTCCGGATGTAGCAGCGCATCCCCCGCCAAATGTGCCAGCAAGGGTTCGTAACGATTGATGGTTTGCAGCAACATAAAGTCTGCAACCTCTGCGACGCCTGCACCTTGCGACGTTCCCGCCACGCGGGCTGCCAACGCCTCCCCTCTGGTATGCAACAGGCCTTGCAACTCCCGGACGAAGCCGTTCAAAATACTAGTGGCTGAAGACTGCAGCACCACGGGAATGTATTTCTCATCCAGTACGACTGTTTTGTCGGCGCGCACCTCAACGATATTGGCGACCCCTAAGCACAGATAGCCTGATCTTTCTTGGTTGCCAAGCATAAGTCTTGGACGAATACTGCCTATTTGCACGGGATAACGTGCGTCGTACCCCGCGTTGTTGTCTCTGACATCCCTATGGGTGATGCGGTATCTCGCCAATCCATCGGGGTTATTGTCGCTATCAACTTCAACAGAGTCAGGACGACTCAACGGCAATGCTAAATACACTACTTCATTGGCGATGTCTTCAGAGACATCAAGTGGTAGCGGCAGTTCGTCCTCGTTTGGCAAATGGAATGGGGTACCATCCTGGAAAATCCCTCTAGCAGCTGCCAGAGTGATTTTTCCTATCGCCAATTGCCCTGCATCTAGTTTTAGCGACGAAAATCCCCAATCATAAGCCCTGATTCCATAGCAACGACCATCAATACGACTTTCAAGATAACGATCATGTTGTTGAAAGTGCTGAGGTCTAAGGAACATGCCTTCTGACCAAACAATCCGGTTATTGATTGACATACTCTATTCGGTACCGTTTATTATTTATTAACAATGACTTATGAAATTTTCGCTACCAATTCAATTGAGTTGCAAACTTTCACCGCCTCGCAAATAGACGCATCTGCTTTTCATAAGCTTCAGCGAACTCTTCTCCAAAAAATCCTTCAATTGCTTGTGTTTTCAGTTCCGGATATTTTTCGCAAAAAAGCTCCCAACACTTGGCTTTTCGCTGAAAAACAATCCCTTCGCCCAACACCTTTTCGAAGGTGTCTGGGTCGAAACGATACAAAATTTCCCCTAGTGCAGCCTGAATACCTGCCGTCATCGCCAATTGATGAAACTTAACATCCCTAAACGCTTCAGTTACCGCATCATTTGAATTTATAAATGCTGGATTATTCGGTGCGAGCATCAGCTTCAGTACGCTTTCCACATCTGGGTTGAATTTTAGCGGGTTATTGTCAAATGAGCGGATTGTGGTGACGGAAACTCGAAATTCACTTTTCATTTCCGCGCGTGCGCGTAGAACGTCCATCAAGCCTTCGATCAAATTTCGGAATAACACACCGGTCGCTTTCATCGCCTCCGGCCACTGCTCTTCCGTCAAAAACGATTGATCTTTTATTCCCGCACCATCCAGAAACATCTTCATGAGCGTCGCATCATCCGATTTAGACCTGACAAATGGTTCCGTATTGGGTGCTAGCGTAATCTCTACACTGGCTTGCGAAGCCGCCTGCCCATCTTCACGCTCAATATTAGGCGTATTTTGGAATACGTCTTTAGAATCTAACGCTATGCTCGAAGGAATAGGCTCGGATAAATTTATTGCTTCCAAATTCGGGAACTCTAACCCGGAAGACTCGCCGAGGGGTGCATCCAACGCACCTAAGGAATCTAAGCCTTTTAAGAATTCGGCAATATCTTTACCATCTCTCTTGGGAGGTAGTACCTCGGGCGCGGTAAAGCTATCGTGAAAAGGGGAAGCAGGAGGACGCTCTCCGAAGGGAGAACTCGCTACGTTATTCGGAATCGAGAAATTCAGAGGTTCGTTGACTATTGACTGTTGATCATTTTGAAACGATTGGGCAAATGGTGAAGGCGAAATACTCTCGACGCTAATGGGTGAAGCTGGTGATATTTTGGCTGATGGCAGCTCTACAATAATCTCATATTCTCCGATCCGCAAAATTTCACTATCTAATAACCTTGCTTGCGCATCGTTTATATTCAGTCCGGCATTTGATAAATATGTACCATTTTTACTTGTGTCTTTTATTAAGTAACCACCGTCCTCATAAATGATTTCAGCATGGTGGCCTGATACAAAGTTTTCCGCATCAGGCAATACCAAGGTATTTCCTGCTTTTCTGCCTATTGTTCCGCCTAACTGACCGAATTCGGCACTCAATTCAGTAGATAGTGGTAAACCTTTGTAAGAAAGTACTTTTAAGATAATTGGCACGATTGTCGTCCTACCGTTAACATTAGTTAAATAGCTTAGCAACTTACGTCAGCATTTATCTAAAAACTTAGTCATTTTATAGCAGTCTAAACTTATCAATTGACGCGATTCTCAATCAGAAGAACAGTCATCGCAAATTGTTAGTTGTCGAAATTATAGTTATGTGATGAACGGAAAACTCCTGCTTTTGTAGCTTCTAAAATATGTCGCCTTTCAAACGAGGAATGCAAACTCAATCCGCCGACTTTGCCACTTTAATCTCATTGTAGGAACGCATTTCTATATAAAGAGATCCTGTCGCTACTTAATATCCCGGCGAGTTGAGCCGGGATATTACAGGATCAGATTATCTTATGAGCTTGAGAAGCTCCCAAACATCAAAGTAAGTAATTTACAGTTCTGTAAGATTAAGGATAACAACGGCGGTGATGCATTAAGCTAGCGGCAGTTTCGGTAACGTTTCGGGCCATTAGTTACCTTTCTGATGTCGTCGCTTTGGGAGTCTCTGATTAATTCGTAACATCGAATTTCAGCGTAATTTAAATCAATGATGGGCACCGAGTTGTCTTGCAAAACCGAAGTAATCAGAGGTTCTTTGCAACATAAACTCCTTTTTATTTCATTTTTTCCTGAATATACCAACAACCCTCCTAAGACTCGCCTTGCTCATATTTGGGTTTGCATTTCACTTTTGAGTAATAACCAAAATAGCTTTCGTTAAAACGTCATCCTATTTTGTATTTTTTAACTTTTCCTCTCCGCCAGTCACTAAACCAGACATACATTCGACTACGCTTTCGACATAATTTGAATGTGCTTCTGCAAGCTCTTTGGCTGCACCGAAACTTTCTCGTAATTCGATTAATGTTTTTTGTGGATCCGTTGACTTATTAATATCCAACATTTTCGCGTAATTTTTATATGCTTTACGCCTTTCAGGATCTAATATGAATAACCCTGGCATAGCATTCGACGAAGTATCGACGACACATTTTGTCATTAATTCCGGCTCAATTCCGTAGTCCTTAATATCTTTATCTTGCTTCATCTGTTCCAATACTACGGACTGATATTCTTCTTTTTCCGAGCAACCGCTCAGCACTAAAACCCCCAAAATTACTAGCACTTTTTTCATTTTTAACATTTTCCTGCGGTTTCCGAGCATATTACCTAAAAAAAACCCCCGCTATCTTTCAATAGCGAGGGCTTTCAATTTCTTCCTAAGTATTTCGACTTAGAACACTTTCACTATTAGATGAAAGTTGGGATCAGAGGAGCATCAACTGTTACCAATTGACGGTTACCTTTTTCATCCCAGAAGAACAACAGACCTGCGAAACGGCTGTCTGGATCGTAGATCAAGTCAGCTAAACGATATACTTCCCATGCAGCGTCAGAAGCAGTAACTTCGATTGTGCGTGTTTCGCCTGGAGCCAGAGGGCTGTTATCGCTAACAGTTAAGCCTTCTTCAGCCAGCAAATCGTCTGGGTAAGCAGTATCATCTTCATGAACCGCTGGATCTAAGAAACGTACACCTGCTGTGTTGAACTCACCCAAACGAACAGCTGAATCACCGTTGTTTGTAATGGTCAAAGTCATTTGCATTGCACGACCTGGAACACGGTATGTGGCATCATCAACTTTAACTGAAACGTTAGCTTCAGGCATTTGATAAGTTTTCATACCACGCAACAAACCAGCTTGCAAAGGAGTAGTTACAGGGTATTTTTCGTTGGTAGCGCCCATAGAAGCAGCAACGATAACCAAAGTACCTACGCCGAACAGCATACCGATTTTTTTGTCGCCAGCTGAGATCAGAGAATCTGCTTTGCCAGTGCTAACAGCGATATGACGTGGAACGAACAATGGGCGTTTGATCCAGAACAACAACCATGCGAACGCGATTGCGAACCATACTGCGTGCCAGAAATAAACGTTGTCCAGAGCGTAGTTTTCCAAGTTGATTGTTTGACCAGTCAATGTTGTGACTGGGTTAACAAACTCGCTCATAGAACCAGTAATGGTTACCCATTTGCCTGGGCCGATGATAGGACCACCGCCTTGTACGTTCATCATAGAGTGAACGTGCCAGTCACCTGGACGACGAGCTTTCAACAGAACTTTAAACTCATAAACTTCGCCCAATTCCAAAGACACTGAACGAGGAACCAATTGACCGCCGATCCAAGAACCTGCACGGATAAATACAGGACCAGGGATACCAACGTTCAAAAATGAAACTTCTGGTTTATCAACAGTTTCCGGCCAGCCTGCGAATACCAGGAATTTACCAGAAATTGTCATAGTTTCATTAACAGGCACTTCTTCTTTTGACCAGTTCAGGTCAAACCAGTGAATCGTCCGCATACGCATGAACGCAGCCTGTGATTTTTCACCGTGAGCAGATGCTGTTGGAGCATAGAACATCGCTGCTGTCATTGCGACCAACAGTGCGACAAAGGACAGTTTTGCAACTTTGTCTTTTATTATTTTCATATTTCCTCCTCTATCACTAGAGAATTTTAATTAAGACTTTCTGGTAGCTATCTAGAACCACCAGGTTCATTTTCTTACTATTCTTCTAATTAAGACGCGTCGTCAGCGATGAAGTCGGTTTTAGCGAACCATCTGCCGAAGAAGTGCCACAAGAAGTAAATAATGATAGAAACGAATCCAGAGAAGAACGCTGATACTGGAGCAACGTCTTTACCGAAAGTTCTTAATGTACCTTTCTCTACCATACGGATGTACTCAGGTGTACCGGTACGAACATAGTGGTAACCTTGTAAGTCAGCCAAAGTCATCATCATGCCGTTATATTCTACAGGCACGTGCAATGGAGCGATAACAGGCCAGTTACCTGGGTAGAACAACAAGCCGTAAGCCAAACCACCTAATACAGCAGTCAGAGTCATGCTGTTACCCAACATCAGGATAACGTCAAGAACGATAGCGCCTGGCAGCAGGTTAGATGGGAAGCAGATGTTAACTGGGAAGTATGTCCAGCCCCAGAAGTTCATGTAACGGTTGATCCACTCACCAATCATCAGAGCAACAACAGACAAAGTTGCGCCAATTGGTAAACGGTATCTCCACCACAAGCATGCTTGAACAGCCGCAGGGAACGTAATAGAAACGATAGGAGCTACGGTTACCCATAGACGTCTATCTTTCCAGTCGGTCCAGAAATCCCAGTCACCGCCAGTCAACATATAGTGAATGTGGTAACCGCCCAGAACCGCTGTGAACAGTGTAAAAAGAATCATCCAGTCGAACGTACGGGAAACTTGTACCGCTTCCGCACGTGAACGTACAGCTGATTGAGATGCGCTCATTAGCTTACCTCCTAAAGAATTAAAATTATATTTTTTTCACTTCTCTTTATCCTACCGCCACTTAAACAAAGCAGCGGCAGGAAAGGAGATAGTATTTTTACTTTTAAAGATAAGCTATTAAGCCAGATCTTTTTTCAGCAATTTTGCAATTGCCATTACTTCGGTGTTCACAACACCCATTATAGCCAGAGCAGCCCAACCAAAGAATACGAAACCGTAGTGCAATGGAGCAACGAACAACTCTTCCATAAACCAGAAGGTGTGACCCCACTCGTTCAAACCTACGTTAGGCAGGATCATGAATGGACCGATAACCGCAATCAGATACATCAAGTGCAGACCTTCGTGGTATGTAGGCAATCTTGTTTTTGCATACATGAAAGAAGCTGAACCAGTGATGATGTAGATTGGGTATGACAGGTAGAACTCGATGATGTGACTTGGAGTAAAGTCAGTGTCACGAACGATAGTTTGGTGCCATGTACCGTCTTGCTCTGTGAAGTAAGAAGCGCCCCAATAGATCGCCCAACCGTAGCAAACCAACCATGTCCAGTGTGTGAAGTGACGACGCAATTCTTCACGTGGAGTGATTGACATGACTTTACGGTCACGAGTTTTCCAGATATAGCCATTGATACCAGCAAACAACAGTACTTCGATAACGATCTCGATATACAGCATGTTCATCCAGTATGTTTCAAACTCTGGAGCAAATGAGTCTAAGCCAGCTGACCAGCCGTAAACACCTTCGTACCAACGAATGAAAGAATAAAAAACCAAGTACAGGGTGATACCTGCCCACAGGTTTTTTTGATTTAAAAGCGGTGCTTCCGCAGCATCAGCCTTAACTGATTCAGTTGTAGCAGCCATTTCTACCTCCTAAAAGATTATCTAAATCCCCGATCGAATCGGGAGTTCTTTGTTTTTCCATGTTATTAGCCTTCATTTCGAAGACACCCCGGTCCCTTGAGGTGCGTGGCAGTCTACCACTTGCCAAATCCTTGTCAAGATAAATTAAGCTAATTTAGCTGGGTGCGCGCTGTCACCCATTTGCAATTTTACTGTTAACAAAACTCGAACACCTATTTAAGCGACGTTTCGATAAAATTCCCGTTCGAATTCAATTAGGATAGATAGGTTACCAGATACTGTGCATGCGATAAGTCGCAACCTGATTGATCAGCTCCAAGCTCTACCATCTATCTGCCTCGCATTTTTTCTTACCATCCCCACTTGTATTTCAGACGCCCAAAAAAACGTCTAACTCAAAACGTAGTGATTCAGTAAAAATTCACACCCGAGTAGTTTGATAAACCTTCCCTTTGCGAAACGAATGAAACAGAATGAGTGCATTATGATGCTGTATTCAAGCTGCAATTAGTGAAGACGATTCAGGAGCAACGACTGAACGGTTGCCCAGGTTTGCCTGGACCTCTAGCAGAATGAGAAGATAGGGCGTCGAAGGAGCAAGCAAGTGTAAGCCGAGCAATCGGACCAACCGCGAATCGGCAATTGCGGACGGATAACAAATTATTAAAATAGATCTCGGCCTCTTATGCATTGCAGTTGCCGCCGACAGCAAGAATAGCCTACCACTGTAAGATGTTGCACAGCGCGACAACTACCAATTACGCCGAGACTATCCGAGACGCAACCGACTATATCGTCAATTTCTAAAACAACCAGACTTGCATTCGTTATCGGGTTAACTGCTTCTCTTATTGCCTCGCAGAAAAAGGTACCCGAAGGATCAAAGTTATATCCTCACATTAGATCTAACCTGAGCTTGTGAAAAAATCAGTTTCAAAACATACTCAAAGGCGAGCTAGTAAACGGATTGAGCTTGGCATGATGCTCCCAAAGAGTCTGTTGGATGGATTTCGGAATGTCGAGTTGATCGCGGATGCGCTTGTACGGCCGTTGCGGGGCGTAGTATTTTTATTGATTTTGGTGCCGTCGTGGCGTTTTTCTCTGTAGTGGTTGAAGACAGGGTGTCGAGGGTGGTCGGTAAGATAGCGAACCGAGTGATGATTGAGAAATTCAGAACCGTTGCTCGAGTCCGGGTATCGCAATCGAAGCCCTTCAACGGGAACAGTTACAAACCGGATCTACTCTAGAACGCCCTGAGAACTCTTATTCCAAGTGCCCTTACTTCGGTCCAGCCAGCTAAAAACCCAGTCATGGCTAAGGTCCAGACGAAATCCCAGGCCACCAAATTGCCGCAGTGAGCAACCGTACCGACCTCTACTAAGCTTGGCGGAGCTTCGTCTAAATGATGATTGCGAATGGGATTTTGAGCGGTTAACAGCTAGCCAGGCTTGGTTCCGGACAAACCCTTGGGATATAGGACGCGCAAAGGATTGAGTACCCCCCAGGACCGCCGTCTTCAAGCGCCTGCCGCACGGTTGACGCTGTTGATCCCGATGCACTTCAACGGCCCTGGCAACACCTCGGCTTGATATTTTCGCTTGGGTCCAGGCCGTTTGGCTGGCGAAGCGGCTGGTTTGGCATTTCGATTCAGCAAATGAACGCCGCGAAACCGTGGAAACGAAGCATTATCAATCGCAGGTTGAATAGCGCCCCCCCCCGGAAGCCGCTGGCAGGGCGGGTTTTCGCAGCAAAATGGAAAGCATTGCGACACCACTTCAAGTCATGTGAGAGTAAACTCCGACCTCGTGCTGGGTTGGAACGAGGTGACGTGGACGAATCTGAGCGCTGAAGACATAAATGGTCGCGTCATCTTTGCCGATTTTTTCAACAAGATGCTTGAAAAAATCTTTCGGCAAATAGCGACTCTCCTGTAGCGTTTCCTCTAATTGGCCCGCAGAACCAAGGCT
Organism: Methylomonas defluvii; assembly: GCF_033949435.1. NCBI lineage: Bacteria > Pseudomonadati > Pseudomonadota > Gammaproteobacteria > Methylococcales > Methylococcaceae > Methylomonas > Methylomonas defluvii. The sequence continues at coordinate 39,568 of NZ_JAXARY010000035.1, forward strand.
GCGGACCTATTGCTTTGCGGTCACGCTCGCCAGCATATTATCAAGCTCGCCTTTATTAAAGAGATCGATGACAATGTCGCAGCCGCCGATTAACTCGCCGTTGATATACAGTTGGGGATAGGTAGGCCAGTGCGAGTATTCTT
>NZ_JAXARY010000036.1:0-24348 GCF_033949435.1 Methylomonas defluvii
ATCGCGGGTTCGTAGCCAGTCACTTTTTCATCTTCCACGGTTCAAGTCGTTGTATTCTCCATTACAAATCCAGTTAGGGACAGTATCAATACAGGGAAGTTATTTTTGGCGAAATCCTAAAGCACGAATTTAATCCATTTATGCGAATTACATATCTGCCGTTATCTGGCTGACTAAATATCGGTAACAGCAATCCTTAACCACCGCTCCAACACCTTACAAACATAGGTTTGTTCGGCGTCACTCAACTCCCTGCCTTGCGGAATTTTATGCCATTTTTCCAGGCACCCCCGGCAGCAGCAAGCGGTGGCGTGTTGCGCGACGAATACCGGATGGCCGCGAAATGGGGTTTGTTTACCGTCATTGCGCGGCTCGGCGGCGGCCAGGCGCTTTTCGACAAAGTCCCTGGCGTGGCTCAATACCGTTTCCAGGCCTTTGCTCTTTAGATAATCCCGGTCTTTGGCATTCAAACGAAACTGGCTGCGGAACCTGGATTTAGCCAAACCGGCAAATAGTTCGTCCAGATCCCGCACGGCTTCAGGCTATCTCAACACGCCCGCAGAGGGCGTGTAACTATCCAATACATGGATGTAATTGGCACGCTCATAGGCACTGGGGTCAATGGCGTGTTGCTGGCTGACGCTGCCTTTCAGTTGGTTGATGGACTCGTATTCGTGTTCGATCAGCCATTGTTCCAGTTCCGCGCGGATTTCGCTGAGTTTGCCGACGCCTTGCGCCAACAATACGCTGCACAGATGCACCACGTCCGCGCCGGCCAGCAAGGCTTTGATCACATCCGCGCTGTGGTGAAAACCACCGGTGACCGCCAAGGACAACTTCACCCGGCCATATAGCAAGGCGGTCCAGCGGATACGCAGCAAGGCTTCGGCTTGCGTAGACAATTGCAGTTTCGGCACCACTTCCAGAGTTTCCAGATCAATATCCGGCTGATAAAACCGGTTGAATATCGCAATACCATCGGCACCGGCCGCTTCCAGACGTTGGGCAAAATGAATCGGCGAACTAAATTGCGGACCAAGTTTCAAGGTCAGCGGCACACTCACCCGGCTTTTTAACTCACGTAAAATATCCAGATAGCGGTTTTCCACCGTTTCGCTGCTTTCATCGGCATTGGCGGCCAGATGGTAGATATTCAATTCCAGTGCATCGGCCCCGGCTTGCTGCAAGGCTTGGCCGTATTCGATCCAGCCGCCCTGGGAAATACCGTTCAGGCTGGCGATGATCGGAATATGCAAACTGCTTTTCAAGCGTTGCAGATGTTCCAGATATTGTTCCTGGTAAGTCAAAATCTGCTCGGGTACAGGATGAAAGGAATCGGCCTCACCATAGCCGATGCCCTGGCCGAAAAAAAACCGCTCCATCTGTTGCTGTTCGGCTTCGATCTTTTCTTCAAACAAGGACGACATCACGATGGCCGCTGCGCCGGCATCTTCCAGCCGACGCGCACTGTCCAAGTCCTTGCTCAGCGGCGATGCTGAAGGCACCAAAGGATGCGCCAATGTCAGGCCCAAATAATTTGTTGTTAAATCAACCATGTTGGCTCTCCTGGGCAAGATCGGCTTTCAGTGCGGCTTTGGCAGCGGCGACGCTGGTGGCATCGCTCCATTCCAGCGCGGCCAGTTGTTGGTAGTAACGATAGCGGTTTTTCACGTCTTGTTGCGCCTGTTTTAAGAACGCCTCGGCGTGGTCGGGATGACTTTGCCAGAGCATGCTAAAGCGGGTTTCGCTCATCACAAATTCGCGCAACGGCACCGACGGCTCTGGCGAATCCAGTTGCATCGGATTCTTGCCCTGTTGGATGCGGCCGGGATTGAATCTAAACAACGGCCAATGCCCGCTTTTTACCGCCAGGTTTTGTTGGCGATGATTGTTGGACAAATCAACGCCGTGCGCGATACAAGGCGCATAAGCGATGATGATGGACGGCCCATCGTGAGCTTCCGCTTCCAGGAAGGCGTTCAGGGTTTGCGTGTCCTTGCCGGCATAAGCCACATGGGCGACATAAACGTTGCCGTAATCCATTGCCAGTAGCGCCAGGTCTTTTTTCGCGGTGGCCTTGCCGCCGGCCGCGAACTTGGCCACCGCGCCCAGCGGCGTGGACTTGGAGGTCTGGCCTCCGGTATTGGAATACACTTCGGTATCCAAAACAAGAATATTCACATTACGGCCGCTAGCCAGCACATGATCCAGACCGCCGTAACCAATGTCATAGGCCCAACCGTCGCCACCGATGATCCAAACGCTCTTCTTGCACAGATAATCCGCTAGCGGCAACAGGGCTTGCGCGGCAGGTTGCTTTAGCGAGGGTAAATGCTGTTTCAATTCCGCGACACGTTGGCGTTGTTCGTAAAGGCCGACTTCATCGGATTGGTCGGCTTGTAAAATGGCATCAACCAGTTCGCCTCCCAAGGTTTCCCGTAACGACACCAGTAATTCAGCGGCATGTTCCGCTTGCTTATCGATCGCCACTCGCATGCCCAAGCCAAACTCGGCGTTGTCCTCGAATAAAGAATTATTCCAGGCCGGCCCCCTGCCCTCGGGGTTTTTAGTCCAGGGCGTGGTCGGCAAGTTGCCGCCGTAAATCGAGGAACAACCGGTGGCATTGGCTACTACCATGCGATCGCCGAACAGTTGCGATGCCAATTTCACATACGGGGTTTCGCCGCAACCGACACAGGCGCCGGAGAATTCGAACAAAGGCTGTAACACCATCGAGCCTTTGATGGTGTTGGTTTTTAGCAAGCGGCGGTCATATTCCGGCAAGGACAGGAAGTAATCCCAATTTTGGCTCTCCGGCTCGCGCAGCGGCGCTTGTGGCCGCATGTTCAGGGCCTTACGGCTGGCGTTGGATTTATCGCGAATCGGGCAAATATCCACACAAAGCCCACAACCGGTGCAATCTTCCGGCGCCACCTGATAACTAATGGATAAACCGGCCGGAAAATCTTTACCCAACATCGCCGCGTGTTTGAAAGTCTCCGGCGCATTGCTCAAGGCTTCGTTAGGCACAATTTTGCTGCGAATCGCCGCGTGCGGACAAACCATCGGACATTTGCCGCATTGGGTACATAAATCGGTTTCCCAAACCGGAATCTCCAAAGCCAGATTGCGTTTTTCGTAAGCCGCGGTGCCGGTGGGGAAGGTGCCGTCGGCGGGCATAGCGCTGACCGGCAAGGCATCGCCCCGGCCGGCGATAATTTCGCCAGTGACGCGACGAATAAATTCGGGCGCGCTATCCGCAATCAAGGCGGCAATATCAAAACCGCTATCGGCCTGTTTCGGTAAAGGCACATGGCGCAAACCGGCCAGCGTTTCGTCGATGGCTTTGAAGTTTAAATCGACGATACGTTGGCCTTTTTTGCCATAGGTTTTTTCGACGGCGTGTTTAATTGCGGCGATCGCCTGTTCCTGCGGTAGCACGCCGGAAATCGCGAAAAAACAGGTCTGCATAATGGTGTTGATGCGCTTGCCCATGCCGGATTTTTCCGCGACCGCATTACCGTCTATCAGATAAAACCTAATTTTCTTATCCAGCATTTGCTGCTGCATCTTGCGCGGCAAGGTCTCCCATACTTCATCAGGCGACGCCGGGCTATTCAACAGAAATACCGCTTTGTCGGCGGCGTTGGCCAGCATGTCATAGCGTTCCAGAAACACGGTTTGATGACAGCCGATGAATTGTGCGTCGTTCTCGCCGATCAAATACGTGGAGCGTATCGGCTTTGGCCCAAAGCGCAGATGGGAAACGGTAATAGCGCCGGATTTTTTCGAGTCGTAAACGAAATAGCCTTGGGCGTACAAATCGGTTTCTTCGCCGATGATTTTGATGGTGTTTTTATTGGCACCGACGGTACCGTCGCTGCCTAACCCATAAAACATGGCCTGGAAAGTTTGATCGTGGGTATCGGTGCGGTAAGCCGCGTCCCAATCTAAACTCGTGTGACTAACGTCGTCGTGAATCCCGACCGTGAAGTGATTCTTGGGTTTAGCGCGTTTCAGTTCGTCGTAAACCGCCTTGATCATGCCCGGCGTGAATTCCTTGGACGATAAGCCGTAGCGGCCACCCACCACTTTGGGCAGGCTGGTAAATTTTTCGCCGTCGCTGAAGGCTTGCGCCACCGCAGCCAATACATCTTTATATAAAGGCTCGCCATCGGCACCCGGTTCCTTAGTGCGATCCAATACTGCGATTTTTTGGCAACTCGCCGGCAAGGCGTCGACCAAATGCTGCGGGGAAAACGGCCGGAACAAGCGCACTTTCAACAAGCCCACCGCTTCGCCCTGGCGATTCAGATATTCCAGGGTTTCTTCCACCGCTTCGGCGCCGGACCCCATAATCACGATCACCCGCTCCGCTTGCGGCGAACCGACGTATTCGAACAAGCGGTATTGACGGCCGGTCAAACCGGCTAGCCGGTCCATGGTTTTTTGGGCAATCTCCGGGAGTGCGGCGTAGTAAGTATTAACCGACTCGCGGCCCTGAAAATACACATCCGAGTTTTGCGCGGTACCACGCAGCACCGGCTTATCCGGCGTTAGGCCCCGGCCGCGATGCTCGCTAACCCAACTGTCGTCTATCATCGCCCGGATGACGCTATCGTCGATCTCGACAATTTTGGCGACCTCGTGTGAGGTGCGGAAGCCGTCGAAAAAATGCATGAACGGGATGCGGCTTTGCAAAGCCACGGCATGCGCGACCAACGCGAAGTCCTGCACTTCTTGCGGCGAGTTGGAACACAACATCGCGTAACCCGTCATCCGCGCCGCCATCACGTCGCTATGATCGCCAAAAATAGACAAGCCCTGGCAAGCCAGCGAGCGGGCGGCGATGTGAAACACGGTTGGGCTCAGTTCGCCGGCGATTTTGTACATATTCGGCAGCATCAACAACAGGCCTTGCGAGGCAGTGAAAGTAGTGGCCAAGGTACCGGCTTGCAGCGCGCCATGAATGGTGCCGGCCGCGCCGGCTTCGCTTTGCAGTTCGACTACGCGAGGTACGGTGCCCCAAAGATTGGGTTGATCGCGGGATGCCCATTCGTCGGCCCATTCGCCCATCGCCGAGGACGGGGTAATGGGGTAAATGGCGATCACTTCATTGAGTTTATAAGCAATGCTGGCCGCAGCCTGATTGCCGTCTATGGTGAGGGTTTGCTTTTGCATGGGATAACCTTTTCAGGAAATAAAACGGGGGGCCGTCGGGCAAAGCCGACGGCTTTTTTATGATGCTCTAAGCATAGTCAAAAATTGCCTGACTAATTTTTAGTCAATTTAAAGATGTCCCAAATAGGACGGGCGATTGGCTGGTTTGCTCACGATTTGATCACAAGTTTATCCACAACTTCTGTGTATAACTGTACTTTTGGACAATGGCTGCCACCGAAAACAATAGCCTAAAACCCATAGACTCAAGCTGATTATTCCTCCCCCAACGGCTTATCCGCCGCCTAACATTTGCAAATCCTGCGTTTATTCAGCCCAGTCGTCGCGCAGTACGATAGGCATGACTTGATCTTCGACTGCAATCACGGCCTTATTCAGCACCACCAATTGTTTATCCTCGACAAACTGCACACCCAACATATAAAAGATCGGCCCCCAAAACGGGTTGATCATCAAGCCACCGAGTATGCTTTTCGCGCTACGTTTCAAATTTTTTAACGGGTTAAAAGCGACAGCCAGTGTTTGCTGGGGATGCTCGGCAAATACGTCGGTGATCGGCTTAAAAGTCTGTTTATCCCGGCTTTCCAGTTCATCCAAGGCAACCGAGAGCTTGCGAGCCATTTTGTAAAAATGCAGACGCGCCGCAGTCGCCGATACCGCGAAGGCAATGGCCATCAGCGGCAACAGAATACTGGGCGGCAACAAGGGAGCGAAAGCCGGCGCCAGCAATACCAAGCCATATCCCAACATGACGGTATCTTCACCGCGTTCGACATCGCGGTCCAGATTTTTAACGATAGCAACCACTTGATTGCCGGACTGATCCAAATAACCTTTGTCTTGAGCCATATTCGTCTCCTTCAGGTTGAATGTGCAGGGCCTTGATTAGATGCCTGCGGTTAAAAAAAGTCAACTGTCAAACCGATACCAAATTGCATGCGCTACGGCCCGCCAACGCCCCACTTTGCTTGCAGATAATCCCGGCGCGTATCGAAAATACACTGCAACTTATCGCCGATAAAGCCATGCAACAACTGACCGAGCCAACCGAAGGGCATCGTATAAAACACGATATCTTCCAATACGATGCCGTCCTCGCAAGGTCTTAGGCAGACTTCATGGCTCCAGAATCCAAATGGGCCGACGGCTTGTTGATAGACAAACCGGTTCGGCTTATCGCAGTGGCTGACTTCCGACAACCAGGACATGGGTACACCCAAAACCGCCTTCATCCGGTAACGGATCAATAAGCCAGGGTAAATATCGTCGGGCACCGGCGAAGTAATATCTACATGAAAAAACTCCGGCGTAATTTGATTTAAATAGTGCGGAGACGAGAAGAAAGCCCAAGCCTGCTGCTGGCTGAGCGCCAAGCGTTGCTGGCGGTGGATGTGGTAAATTTTCATGATACTGGCGGAGGACGATGCTGAGTTACTGCGATAGCCAGCAATCTACCGTAAAAAAATTTTTGCGGTAGTGCTGCTTATGCACCGCAGTCACGCGGATACGAGAGTCCGGACATCAGAACACTCGGAGGTGAGGCAAGATCCGGGTAAACCCAAACAAACCGAAGATTATAGAGTCTTGCCGCTTTCTGCCTTGATTTCAGCAATTAAATCGCCGAGGTTTTCGCGTTGTCTCAGCACGAAATTTCGGCTTTCCACTGCGGTGCGACTACCCAGCACGATGATGTCCTTGCGATGTTTATGCGCCAAATACCCGGCCAGCAAACCACCGGAGAATAAGGCAAGCGGATGGCGGATCAGTGCACGGGTGATGCTTTTGCTGGCGTGCGTCAACCCGGAAATCACGATCCCCATCACCACACCTTTGACCAAAATCTCGCCATTGGTCGGCGGTGCCATTCTGCCTTTCTTGCCTTTGCGCGTTGGCGATTTCTTAACTTTCTCGGTAACCGCCTGGTTTACTATTTTTGCTTGCGTCATGTCCCTGTCTCCCAAAAAACCACACTCCGGATAACAGCATAATCCAAAACCGTTAAAACTGAACCCTATTAACCGCCGCCGGCATTATTTACTGCTTTACTGACCAATTGTTGTTTAGCGCCCGGATTGGCGGCTTTGCTCAAAGCGGTTTGCAACAATTGATCTTGACCATAAATATCCGGGTAAAAACGCGGTTTATCGTCAAGGCCCACAAACACAGTGGTATAAAAAAATAATACAGGTATCGATTTTTTCAGCGTGACCCGCTGGGTTTTAGGCCCGGCCATGGCTTGCTGTATCGTTTGTTGGTCCCACTCGGCTTGGTCGCCCAGCACAAATTCCGCCAGCTTTTCAGCCTCCGCCACTCGGACGCAGCCGTGACTGAGATCGCGGCGATCACGATTAAACGCGGCTTTGCCCGGCGTATCGTGCAAATACACATCGGCTTTGTTCGGAAAAATAAATTTCACCCGTCCCAAGGGGTTGCTGCTGCCGGGTCGCTGCCTGGCGCGGACCCGCCCGCTCTTGATTTCGTCGACGATGCTGTCCTGATTTTCCTCTTCATCGTCGTCGGCGTCACGTCCCACCAATTCTATATCCTGATTCGCCAGAAACTCTTCATCGCTCACTAGCTTGGGCAGCATTTCCTTGTCCATGATACTTTTCGGGATATTCCAATACGGCATGAATTCCAGATATTTCATCTCTTCCCAGAGTACCGGCGTCTGATTTTGCTCGGCTTTGCCGACGATGACTTTCATCGTCAAAGGCTGTTGATCGTCGCGAGAATTGAAAGCCCATAACTGAAACGCCGGAATATTCACAAATATCCTCGGCCCTTCCGGCAACTCCGGCATCCAACGCAAACGCTCCATGGCTAATTCAAGCATCGCAATTTTTTCGGCCGGCGTTTGATTCAATAAGGCCAGGGTTTGCTTACCGATCACCCCATCGGCTTTTAAGCCTTGTTGCTGCTGTAAACGTTGCACTGCTTCAGTCGCCGCCGCATCGTAGAAATTCTCAGTGTTGCCGGCACCGACAAGGTCTTCCGCTTTCAGTACACCCAACTCCGCCAACCGCTGGCGCAACTCGGGCAATTGCGCGTCTTGCTCGCCTGGGCGCAGCGATTTGGCAAAAAGCAGTTTTGGCGTCTGCGCCCCGGTATTTTTCTGACGATAAGCCGCCAACAAAGTCTTTAACTGCTGATATTGCTTGAGTTTTGGCGCCAGCGCCGCCGGCAGTTCGGCGAGGGAGTGTTGTTGAATATGTTGATTCAGCGATACCGCAACCTCGCTTGCCGATTTGGCGGCAAACTGTGGGGGATAATTGAAGTCGCGCGGATCAACCCGGCCAATATGCAGATCATGCGCGTAATGCACCAATGCTATCGACAAAGCCACGTCGTAAGAGACCAACTGCGTCGTTGCAGTGTGTGGCAGCGCAGCGGCTTGTTGTATGCAGTCGCGCAAAAGCTCGACTTCATAAACGTCCGGATTTAAACCATCGACTTTGGCATTGCTTAGCAGGCTCAAAGCGTCTTCGCGATTTTTCGCGGCTCGACCTTCCCCCAGCCAAACCAGCTGGTTGGCATTCATCTGATACAACTGTTTCAGCGCCTCGCTGTACTGCGAAAAATCCGCTTGCGCCAGTAAAGGCTGCTGTTTGCCGGCTAGTAACGCTTGTATGGCTTGTCCTACGGAAGGCTCCGGGCTCTGGCTGCTGGCGGATTGCGAAAAACCATACAACAGCATCAGTACCGTCAGCAGATACGGTGGAAAGTTGCGCCTGGTTGTGTGATTGGTGCGTGATACGGCTTGCTGGGTCATGATTTTTGCAAGTTCAAATTCGGACAAAGGTTGCCATATTGACAAAATACGGGCTCAAGTTCTAGTTTTGCCTTATGAAAAGGGCTTAATGCCATACAGTTCACCGATCATTGCCGCACCCTAAAAAGTTACGGCTAAAGTGATGCTGCTATCGGCAAAATACCGTGCAGGCTCAAGTTTCACAAGTTTGGATCAAGCTGTTCAGAACCATATCGACAGCATGGCGGCTAGCTAACAAAATAAGCTCAACCGCCTGTTTGTAAATGATTTTTGCCGATCTAGCGGGTATCTGTATAAGAATTTACCGATTAACGGACAGGCGTATCGCGCTAGAATAGCCGCGTAAATTCTGTTTCAGCACCCATCCACGTCTATCGTTTTCATGCATCCCCATCCAGAACCTGAGCAAACCCCTAACGCCAGACAGCTGAATAGCGATTGCCGCTGCTCGTCGCTAAATCGCACAGCCCTGCGTCGCGAACTGAACAGGCTGGATGGAAACGGCGATTTGTATCGGATGATTGCGGAGGAGCGGCCGAATTTATTTGCCGAGTCCGCGGTGTTTATCGATCAAGCTTGCCTGGACCAACAATTGGCAATCATCGCCGCGCTGGAACACGTAATTGCCTTGCCGGCGTATCAACAACAGGTACTTACATACGCACCGGACGCGGCGCGGTTTTTAGCCAAAGCCCATGGCGTATTTCTAGGCTACGACTTTCATTTGAGCGCCGACGGCCCAAAACTAATCGAAATCAATTCCAATGCCGGCGGCGCGATGATTAATGCGTTATTGATTCGCGCGCAAAACAGCTGTTGTGAAATCGCCGGCAACCAGCAGCCTGGCACACTTAAATTGCCTGGGCAGGATAATCAGCCAGCCGAAGCATTGTTTATCGACATGTTTTACCGGGAGTGGCGCGCGGAGCGTGGCTTGGCGCCGCTGCGCAGCATTGCGATTGTCGATGAAGACCCACAAAATCAATACCTGTGGCCGGAGTTTCTGTTGTTTAAACAGTTGTTCGAACAACATAAAATCAAAACCGTAGTCTGCGACCCCAAGGCCTTGCGCTATGACGACGGCGCACTTTGGCACGGTGATCTGCAAATCGATCTGGTTTATAACCGCTTGACCGACTTTGGCTTGGAATCGCTGGAATGCCGGACTTTACAGGAAGCCTATCTGGCTGGTGCGGCCGTGCTGACACCGCACCCCAGAAATCATGCGCTGTATGCCGACAAAAGGAATCTGGTCTGGCTAAGCAACGACGACTTTCTGCGCACAATCGGCGTAGATGAGCGCACCCGAACACTATTGCGAGAAGGTATCGCCCACACGATGCTGGTTGATGCGCAGAATGCCGATCAGTTCTGGGCGGAACGTAAGCAGCTGTTTTTCAAACCCGCCAGAGGCTATGGCAGTAAAGCGGCGTATCGCGGCGATAAATTGACCCGGCGCGTTTTCGAGGATATTTTGCAACACGATTATGTAGCGCAGACGCTGGTAAAACCCAGCGAACGGCATCTGGATGCCGGCGAGTTAAAACTGGATTTGCGCCACTATGTCTATCAAGGCCAAACCCAATTGCTCTGCGCCCGCCTCTACCAAGGCCAAACCACCAACTTTCGCACGCCGGGCGGCGGTTTCGCGCAAGTGGTAGTCATTCCGTAACGCATAGGAAAAAAATGGAACCCGGTAAAGCACTCATTACTATCGGCTCGGCCATCCTGGTGCTCGGCTTGGTTCTGAATTACGCCCCATGGTTGGTGAATTGGTTCGGCAAGCTGCCTGGGGATATTCGGATTCAGAATAAAAACAGCTTCGTGTTTATACCGATTACATCGATGATTGTGGTCAGCTTGCTGATCACATTGCTGGCCAACTTGTTTTTCCGAAAATAATCTTTCCGACAGCGAGAAAAAGACTATGAGCAAACTGGTGATATACAACCACGGCAAGGACAGTATTCCCTGGGGCGAAAAGCCATTGGCACTGGCGGAGGTCGCCAAACGCCAAGGGTTTGAATTTATCAGCCCGGATTATCAAGCCAGCAATGACCCAGACTGGCGCGTGCAACAGCTATTGGCGCTGGATGTATCGGGATATGAAACGATAGTGCTGGTGGGCTCCAGCATGGGCGCTTATGTTTCGACCGTCGCGGCGGAAATCATTAAGCCGAAGGGTTTGTTTTTGATTGCGCCGGCATTTTATTTGCCAGGCTATGCGCGTACCGAGTTTAAGCCTAGCACCGCCAACATTGAGGTCTTTCACGGCTGGCAAGATGATGTGGCACCACCGGAGAACGCCTGGCGCTTCTGCCGAGAGCATCACGCGCGTCTGCATATATTGGATGCCGACCACCGCTTATTAAGCATATTGCCGACAATGGCGACTGCTTTCTCGCGATTTCTCGGTGATTGCGCCGCTTAATATCCAGGGAAAATCCAATGAGCAATTACAAAAAATACCATTGCCAGGAATGCGAACACATTTACGACGAAGCCAAGGGCGACCCGGATAGCGGCATTGCGCCCGGCACCCGCTGGGAGGACATCCCCGACGACTGGGATTGTCCGATTTGCGGCGCGCCGAAAAGTTTTTTCAAATTACTGGAATATTGAGCGCTCCGATCAGGCAATCTCAGTACATACCGTTACCGAGCAAAGCCCCGGCGGCGGCACCAATGCCAGCGGCTATCGGGTCGCCATTTCCGAGCTGATAGCCCATCGCACTACCGACCATCCCACCCAACAAACCTTGCGGCGAACGCTGGTCGTAGCCGTAATAAGCCGGTGGCGGTGGTGGCGCGTAATACCGGGGAGCCGGCACATATTCAACGACCGGGGCGGGTTGATAATAAACCACTTCTTCCCGGTACATCGGCCGATAATGCCCGTGATGATGGTGGCCATGATGATGCCCCCAATGCTGATGGTCGGCCAACGCAGCCGACGACACCAATAAACCCAAAACGATGACTGTTGTTGTTTTTAACATCGCAAACCTCCTGTTAAACAATTATTTGCTTGCGATAAAGTTTGCCGTCCCTAGCTTAATTTTTGCTTATTGGCGATACAAACAGCAGCGCCGTTTTGGCGGCTATCAACGATTCTTTTGCTCCACCCGCTTCAACAGGCCAAATAAATCACTGTTGGTAGACAGCACTATAGTGGCGTCGCCGTCTATCACTTTGCGATAGGTTTCCATGCTCTTCAAGAACTTGTAAAACTCGGCGGACTCGGACTTTTGCCCATAGGCTTTGGCGTAAATTTCGGTGGCCTTGGCATCCGCTTCGCCTTGAATTTCTTGCACACGTTTGTAAGCGGTAGATTCGATTTCATTGAGATCCCGGTCCCGATTACCGTTAATTCTGGCTGCCTCGCCCTCGCCTTCCGAACGGAAACGCTGGGCAATTTGCAAGCGTTCGCTGATCATCCGTTGGTGGATGCGCTCCAACACTTGATGGTTGTAATTGATGCGTTTAAAGCGCACATCCAGCAGTTCGATACCAAATTCCGCCAATTTCGGCGCTGCGGCATCGAACACGTCTTTTTCGATTGCCGCCCGGCCCACCCGAATCGGCCGCAGCACCCCTATGGTGCCTTCGCCGGTCAACGGCCCCAAACTTTCGTCTTGCAAGGGTTTGCGATCTTTGTCAGAACGCACCACTTCGATCAATTCATGGCGGGCAATCGCAGTGCGGGTTTCGCTGCCTAAAATGTCCTCTAAACGCGATTGCGCGCTACGTTCGTCACGCAAGCGTAAGTAATATTGCATGGGCTGGGTGATGCGCCAGCGGGCGAAGGTATCGACCTGTACATAGGTTTTATCCTTGGTAGACATCTCCACCATCGGCCCATCCCAGGCCAGGTAACGCTTATCAAAGCTGTTAATTTGCTGGGTAAACGGAATTTTGAAATGCAAGCCAGGATCGGTGATCGGCTCGCCGACGGGTTTACCAAACTGGGTGATGATGACTTGCTCGGTTTGATCGACAGTAAACACCGATTGCCACAGCAAAAACCCCGAAACTACGATTAACAGCCAGTTTCTTATCGATAAATTCATTTCACTACTCCCGCTGCCTGACCGGGAAACGGCAACATCGGCAATATTTGCTGCACCGTGTCATCGACAATAATTTGCTGGCTGGCTTGCGGTAACACCTCGCCCATCGTTTCCAGATAAATCCGGGTGCGCGTCACTTCCGGGGCTTTTAGATATTGTTCCAACACCTGATTGAAAGCGGTGACATCCCCTTCCGCTTCGTTAATTCGTTTAAAACGATAACCTTCCGCCGCACGAACTTTCTGGTCCGCTTCGCCACGGGCGCGTGGCACCGCTTTGTTATATTCGCCATTAGCCAAATTGATGACGTTCTCTCGGTCTTGTTGAGCACGATTCACTTCATTGAATGAGGGCTGTACCGGCTCGGGTGGATTCACATTTTTGAGCTGTACCTGGTTAATTGACACCCCCAATTGATAGCGCTCGGCCAACAAGCGTGCTCGCGCCAACACGGTTTCTTCAATTTCCTGTCGACCGATGGTGATGATTTCATCGACAGTGCGATCACCAACCACTTCGCGCATCACGGCTTCGGAAATATCCCGCAAAGTCACACCGGGGTCGCGGACCACAAATAGATATTTTTCCGGATCGGTGATCCGGTATTGCACGATCCACTCGACCAGCGCCGAGTTCAGATCGCCGGTTACCATAGATTTTTCCAACGCGGGCTCGTCACTGATTTGATCCGGGTTGGTGAAACCTGCCGTGGCAAAGCCAAACTCCAGCTTCTGCTGACGCTGAGTCGGCACGGTGATGACGCTATCCACGCCAAATGGCAGTTTGGCATGCAAACCGGACGGGACTTTTTCGATGTATTCGCCAAAGCGCAACACAATCCCCTCTGACTCGGCGGGAATGGTATAAAACGACATGCTCGCGCCGACCAGCACCGTGATGAGAATCAGAACCGCCAAGGGCGAAATCGGCAGCGAATCGGGCAGATTTTTAAAAAGGGGATTGACGTCGTTCAAGGGCTGACTCCGTTAAGTCGGCGAAAAATCAAGATGCAAGGCAAGGCATTGCCAGTCACCAGCACCACCGAATTTAGTAAACAAGCATGGACCCGCTCCACCCTTTCGTCAATTTGTATGCTATTCAAATCGCTATGGTGGACTCGATAACACTTTGCCGCAAAAACAGCTCAAATTGGTCACTGGGCATCGGCTTAGCGAATAAATAGCCTTGAATTTCCTGACAGCCCTGTTCGCGCAAAAACTCCCGCTGTTCAACCGTTTCCACACCTTCGGCTATGGTCCGCAAACCCAGGCTGGCGGCCAAACTAATCACCGCATTGACAATGGCTTTATCTTCCGAATCAGTACTGATGTCGCGCACGAAAGATTGGTCAATCTTCAACTTGTATACTTTAAATTTTTTCAGATAACTCAACGACGAATAACCGGTACCAAAGTCATCGATAGACATGCGTACTCCGCGCTCATGCAGATTATTCATCACCGCTATAGCCGCTTCTGGATTCTGCATCGACACGCCTTCGGTCAATTCCAATTCTAAATATTCGGGCGGCAAGCCCTCCTCTTCCAAAATACGCGACACCATCTCCGGCAAGGCCGGATGGCTAAATTGAGCAGCCGAGAGATTGACCGCCATGATCAAAGGCTCCACCCCCTGATCAAGGCAGGTTTTCGCTTGCCGCACCGCCGTTTGCAATACCCACTCGCCGATAGGCAAAATCAGTCCGCTATCTTCCGCCACCGGGATGAATTCGGCCGGCGAAACCATGCCAAACTCGGGATGCCGCCAGCGCAACAAAGCTTCCGCACCGATCACGCGCCCGCTATGAATGTCAGCCTGCGGTTGATAATAAACATGCAATTGTTGACGGTCCAAGGCATGGCATAAGGCATTAACCAGTTGCAGATTACGCTGGGCGCGAGCTTGCATTTCCGGTGTAAAAAAGCGGTAACCGTGCCGGCCATCGGTTTTGACTCGGTACATGGCCACATCGGCGCTTTTAGACAGGCTTTCCAGGTCTTCGCCGTCGTTAGGATACAAGGCTATGCCAATCGATGCGCTCATCGTCAAATCGAATTCCTCAATCCGGTAAGGTTCGGCTATCGCATCAAGAAGCTTCTGTGCGACATTCGCCGCCCCGCCGGCATCGGTGCCCGGCAACAAGAAAATAAATTCGTCGCCACCCAAACGGGTCACGGTATCTTCTTCGCGTAACACGGCACAAAGCCGATTGGCTAACTCCACCAATAGCGCATCGCCGACGCTATGCCCCAAGGTATCGTTAATATTTTTGAAATGATCGAGATCAAGAAACATCAGAGCTAAGTGGCCGTTACTCCGTTTGGCCAAACTCAATGCATATTTCAAATGATCGTCCAATTGACTGCGATTCGGCAAGCCGGTGAGCGAATCGTAATTGGCCAAGAAATAAATGTGCTCCTCCGCCTGCTTACGTTCGATAGCCAAGGCGACGAAATGCGCTACCATTTCCAGCAAGCGCAATTCATGTTTGCTGGGAACGGCAGGGTGACGATGATAAATCGCAAAGGTACCCAGCACTTTTTTACCGGCGGAGAGTACCGGCTCCGACCAGCATGCCGCCAAACCGGCCCGTTCTGCCAGCGGCAAAAAAGGCTGCCAAAAGGGATGCTCGGCCAGATTTTCCGCAATCGTTCTTTGCCCGGTGTACGCGGTATTGCCGCACGACCCCGCTCCGGCACCAATTTTTAGCCCATCGATCGCCTGATTGTAAAAATCCGGAAGACTAGGTGCCGCGCCTAGCCGCAGACGTTCGTCATCATCCACGAGCAAAATCGAACAAACGCTACCAGCCAACATAATTTCCAGTTCGGTAACCGCATCATGCAAAATATCCGTCAACTGCAGGTTACCGTTGAGCCGTTCCAGCATAAACACCCGCAAACTTTCCATCTGCTGTGCTTGCTGGCGCTCGGCCTCACGCTCGAAGCCACCGATGGCATGATCGATGTCCATGGCCATTTCCAACAGCAGATTGCGCGCGGCATCGTCAAACACATTAATTTGATCGCCGTACAGCATAAACGCCCCAGCCGGCTTGCCGTTTCGATGCAAGGGTAAGGCCGCGGAAGCCTGCCAATCGAATTTTGCCCCACGCGCATGCCAGGCAATGGTGGCGGGGTCGTGTTGAAAATCCTGACACCAATATGGCTTGTCCTCCCTGACTGCGGTACCGGTTGGTCCGCACCCGGTCGGCAGGTTCTCGTCTATTGATATTTCAATGCCATCCAGATACTCAATGCCGATGCCATAACAGGCAACCGGTTTGATAGTTTGGCTGTTTGGGTCAAGCATGCCGATCCAGGCCATTTTCATGCCGCCAAATATCACGGCGTCGCGGCAGATTTGCGGGAATAATTCGGCTTCGCTGGTACAGCGAACGATGGCTTGATTACATTGACTTAGCGCGGCGTACAATTGCGTCAATCGCAGATTTCTTGCCTCGGCAGTGCGGCGCGCGGCTTCAACGCTTGCCAAACTGGCCCGCGTTTCCGCCAGCCAGCCCAACACGCTGTTGCGCATGCCCTTGCTTACCGGAATATCGGCGGAAAAATCGCCTCTACCCAAACGCACGATCTGATCGTGCAATTCATCGACCGAAGCCCCCAATATTGCGTGTAAAGTCCGATACGCCCGCCAAAGCGTCAATAGCAACATTACCCCGAACACCACAAACACCACCCGTAACCAAAAGGCAATACGCGCTCTGGCAACCACACTCTGTTGCGTGCGCAGGTCTATGAATTCGAAGGCATCGATGATCGATTGCATGACTTTCGCTTTTGCTCGATGGTAAGTGGCATCGTGCAGCATTAGATTGGCTTGATGCCATTTGCCGTCGGGCATTCCCTGATTCGAATCAACCATGTCCATCGCCGTGCGCTCTATTTGGATAAGTGCAGCGGAATCGGCCGTGGCTTCGGCCATTTTCGCCAGTTCCTGCTCGGAAAACCCGGCTTGCCGCATCAACTCCAGCAAGGCCACCGGCTGAGTGCTTGATTGCGGCGCCGGATGAGCATTCGCGATCACCAAGTCCCAATACATGTCATGATAATTTTCGGGCCTCGGCAGTTTGCCGTCGCGAATGTCGATAATCTCTTGAAAATAGTGTTTATAAACCGGATCGCCGGTCGCGACATAACTGCGCGCCACATGCGAGAGATCGTTGGACGATTGCCTAAATTCATCGGCCAGCAAGTGTGACGCAAAGCGGATTTCGTTGGCGCGATCAATTTGCTTCTCGGCGCGCACGTAAACCGCGAATGCAATCACGAAAATCACAAACATGGCCAGATTCAGCCACAAAATTCGGGAAAACCGGGAAAAGTAATACGGTCGCGTCATTTTGCTTATTCCGTTATTCAACTCCAAAATTGACACCAGCCTGCCAAAAACTTAAAACCAACCGGCCGAAAACCACGAGTAATATAAGTGAAATATAAGGTGAACCGTAACACTAAAGTTTTCCGGCTTTCGGTGCGGACGCCCGAACCATGGGGCTTATCTGTTGAAAATGGATGTCGGGCCTATCCAAACGAATCACTGCGATTACCTATTCACCATTGTGTAAGCGGCTTTTTGCGGCATACTGGCGACTATAATTAAACACAAAAACATTCGGTACTTCACCATCGTAAGCCCCTTAGGGGAGATCATGCATGCAAAAATCCACTCTTACATTCAGGCTCTTGGTCTTCATGCTGTTCGCCTTACCAACGTTTGCGATGACAGCAAACGCGGCTCCGCTGCAAGTTGGTCAATCGGCACCGATATTTCAACTGCAAGCGCATGCTGGCGACCCAGTAAGTTTAGCCGCTCGGCGCGGGAAAGGTTGGACGGTCTTATATTTTTATCCCAAAGCCGGTACGCCCGGATGCACCGCGCAAGCTTGCGCTTTCCGCGACGCCATCGAACTGATCCGCAAACAAAATGCCGAGGTATACGGGATCAGTACGGATGACGTCCAGGATCTGCTGGCATTTCATCAGCAATACAAACTGACCTTCACCTTATTGTCTGACGCGGACGCCAAAGTCAGCGAAGCCTACGGCGTAAAAATGCCCATATTGAACATGGCCAAACGCTGGACCTTTATCGTCGATCCCGACTTAACCATACGCCGTATCGATGACGATGTAGACCCGGCCCTGGATGCCAAACGGGTCGCGGAAACGCTGAAGCAATTGCAGGCGAGCGGGAACTGATACAAAGCCAAGCGTATAAATATTGACCCAACCGGGCAACTCTTAGCGGGTTTGTAGCTCACAACCATCCTGCCCGCTTCAAACGCCAATACAAGGCCAAGCTGCACACTGCCACGCTGCCCACTACCAAGGGATAGCTATAGGGCCAATCCAGTTCCGGCATATGCCGGAAGTTCATGCCGTACCAACTAAATACCATGGTAGGTATCGCTAAAATCGCCCCCCAACCGGCCAAGCGTTTGACCACCTCGTTTTGCCGCACGGTCTCGAAAGTCAGATGCACCTGCATCGCCGCCAACAACATCTCGCGCATGCCGTGGATAGCCTGATCAACGCGCTTGATGTGATCGGCGATGTCGCGGAAATATACTCTGACATCCTTATGTATCAGGCCAACATGAAAGCGCATCAACTCGTTGCAAATGTCGATAACCGGATTAATCGCCCCTTCCAACAGCAATAATTCGCGCTTTAGCTCGTATAAGTCTTCCATGGTTTGCCGGCTGGGCCGGTATTGAAATATCGCGGATTCCAGCACATCGAAGCGGTCTTGCAAGCCGGCTATCGCCACCATGTAATTATCGACGATGAAATCCATGATCGAATACAAAGCAAAACCCGGCCCCTTGCTGAGTTGGTGCGGCATGGCCTGACAACGCTCACGCACCTTGCTCAAACTCTGCGACGCGCCATGGCGCACGGTGACTACAAAGCGCGGCCCCATAAAAATATGCGTCTCGCCGAATTCCACTTTTTTCTCGATCAATTCCGCCGTGTGCAACACGATAAACAAGGAATCGCCGTATTCCTCGATCTTCGGCCGCTGGTGCGCGGCACAAGCGTCTTCAATCGCCAGATCGTGCAAACCAAACTCCTGCTGAATTTTTCTCAATATCTCGGCATTCGCCTCGCGTAGACCCAACCAGATAAAGGTATCGTCTTTCAGCAACACTTCGCTGATGTCTTCGATGGTAACGTCACCGATGCCCAGGCCTTTTTGATAGGCCACGCAGCGCATCACCATGTTTTTATCGATAGTTTCAGTCAAAAATATCTCCTGCTTGCTGGCGAATGGTCGGTTGGCATCAAGTTAGCAGATTATAGCCTTCTAATGGACTACGCCGTTCAAACACACTCACGCAACCTGCAAACCTAAGTAATTTCAGAAAAAATAAGCCATCGCCGAGTAGATTCAATGGGTTTACACTGAGATTCTCGGCGTTTTGTTCGATCACTATCATGAAAATTCACCATCTAAGCCCAGAAGAAGCTCTGGACAGTTTAGGCTCCAGCATGAACGGCCTCGCCGATGCCGCCATTGAAGGCCGTTTACATGAATTTGGCTTCAACCGTATCGAGGAATCGAAAAAGACCTCGGCCTTGCTACTGTTTGCCCAAGAGTTTCTGCACTTTTTTGCCTTAATTTTATGGCTGGCAGCCGGCTTGGCGTTTTTCGCGGAATCCCGGCAACCCGGAGAGGGCATGGCCACTTTGGGCTATGCGGTGCTGGGCGTCATCGCGATCAACGGCTGTTTCTCATTCTGGCAACGGCATCAAGCCGAGCAGGCGATTGCCGCATTACAAAAGCTGTTGCCGCATCAAGTTAAAGTGATCCGCGACGGCGAGCTAAGCTTGGTGTTCGCCGACGAATTGGTGCCGGGCGACCTGCTGGTATTACAGGAAGGCGATAACGTGCCGGCTGATTGCCGGCTGCTGGAAGCATTTAATTTGCGGGTAAACAACGCCACCATCACCGGCGAGTCACTCCCCAAGGGCCGCGATGCGCAAGTGTCAGATGTCGAGGACATCAGCCAAAGCCGCAACATTCTATTGGCCGGTACCTCGGTGGTGGCCGGCGAAGGCAAGGCGCTAGTGTTTGCCACCGGCATGCATACCGAGTTCGGCAAGATTGCCCATACCCTGAAAACCACCGTCAAAGGCCAATCGCCGCTGCAATTGCAAATAAGCCGCCTCAGCCGTTTTGTGGCTTTGCTGGCCCTACTGTTGGGTGTGGTGTTTTTCTTTATCGGGCAAATCATCGGCCTGACGTTTTGGGAAAACTTCATGTTCGCGATCGGCATCATCGTTGCCAATGTCCCGGAAGGCCTGCTGCCCACCGTGACGCTGTCGCTGGCGATGGCTACCCAGCGCATGGCCAAGCGTAATGCCTTGATCCGTAACCTGCCCTCGGTGGAAACCCTGGGCTCGACCACGGTAATCTGTACCGACAAAACCGGTACGCTGACTCAAAACCGCATGGCGGTTAAGCAGCTGTTTCTGGACAATCAATATTGGCAACCCGAGCAATTGGGCAGCGATAGCCTGCAACATCACACCGCCTTTTTAGCCAACGCGGCTTTGTGCCATAGCCTGAAACACGTGGAAGGCAAAGGTTTGCTGGGCGACCCGATGGAAGTGGCCCTGGTGTCCATGGCACATGAACAAGGCATGCGCATCGATTACCCGAAAATCGGCGAAGTGCCCTTCGATACCGACCGCAAACGCCTGTCGACTATTCACAATACACCACAAGGCAAAATGTTGTTTTGCAAAGGTGCGCTGGAAATGGTACTGCCGCTGTGCCGGCACATTGTGATGCACGGTAACGTAGAACCTCTAGGTGACGCTGGTCGTCAACAGCTGGTAAACGCACTAAAAACCCTGGCCGACCAAGGATTGCGCGTGCTGGCGTTTGCCTATCGGCCCCTATCGGACCCTGTCGAAGCCGAGCCGGAACAAGCCTTGATTTTCAGCGGCCTGGTCGGTCTGGAAGATCCGCCGCGGCCGGAAGTCGCGGATGCCATCGCTCAATGCCATATCGCCGGCATTAAAGTCATCATGATTACCGGCGACCATCCGCATACCGCCGTGGCGATTGCCCGGCAAATCGATTTGGTCAAAACCGAAAATCCCAAGGTGATTACCGGCGACAGACTAAAAAAACTCACGGGCAGCCAGTTGCAAGTGGCCTTGGATGCCCCGGAAATCATTTTCGCCAGGGTCGGCGCCGACCAGAAAATGCTGATCGTGGATGCCTTGCAGCGCAAGAAACATGTGGTCGCGGTGACAGGTGACGGCGTCAACGACGCACCGGCCTTGAAGAAAGCCGACATCGGCATTGCGATGGGCAAGGCCGGTACCGATGTCGCCAAGGAAGCGGCCGATATGATTTTGCTGGACGACAACTTTGCCAGCATCGTGGCCGCCATTGAGGAAGGCCGCGCGGTGTTCGACAACATCCGCAAATTCCTCACTTATATCCTCAGCTCCAACATCCCGGAACTGATCCCTTATCTGGCCTTTGTGTTGTGCAAAATTCCGCTGCCATTGACCATCATCCAGATTTTGGCGGTTGACTTGGGTACCGACATGCTGCCGGCTTTGGGCTTGGGCGTGGAAAAACCGGATGCATCCGCCATGAACAAAGCGCCGCGCTCTTACAAGGAAACGCTGATCGACTGGCGCTTGCTGGCCAGGGCATACGGCTTCCTGGGTCTGCTAGAAGCCCTCGCGGCAATGGCTGCATTCTTTTTTGTGTTGCATCGCGGCGGCTGGGATTATGGCGAGATATTGTCCAACCATCACCCGCTCTACCTGCAAGCCACTACCGCCTGCCTGACCGCGATCATCATGATGCAGATCGCGAATGTGTTTATTTGCAAACAGCGGCAACGCGGCCTGTTGGCCACATCTATTCTGGACAATAAACTGATCCTGTCCGGCATTGCTCTAGAAATTGCGTTGATTCTGACGATTGTCTACACGCCCTGGGGCAACGCGCTGTTCGGCACCGCGCCGATAGACATCAAAGTTTGGCTGTTTACCTTGCCTTTTGTGCTCGGCATGCTGCTACTGGAAGAATTCAGAAAATGGTTGGTGCGGCGCTTCACGCTTTTTCCTGTCCTGGTAAAACCGCTGAAACTGCGTAAGCGCTTACTGAGTCGCCACTAAGCAATCACGCCCACTAGGCTACCCATCCTTCCGCCTAAGCAGCGGCAGCGCGCCGATAAAACAGCGGAAAAGCGATAGGCGATTGCGGACAATCAAAACCTGACGTGTAGATGCAGGTCACACGGCGTTCAGATTCCGGTTAACAACGCCGATGCGGCTTTTTGATTGTCTTGATATAGCTTGAGCGCGTAGCTAGCCACCTGGTTTTGCAACTTTCCCTTGTTCAAGTCAGCAGCCGTTTGCGCATAGTCAGTGTCTTGAATACGGCTGCGGGTTTCGGCCAGATTCTGATAGCTGCTGCTCAGATTCGCCAGATTTGAATTCAAGCCTGCAGCAGTACTTGCCAAGTTACTCTGCTGATTCCCGACATTTTTAATCGCACTGTCTATGCTATCCAGCGCATTGGACGCATTTGCAGCGCTCGATACATCCAATCCCGACACACCCAGGGCTGTGCTGGATACATTACTAAGGCTTAAGCCAAGGGTATCTGCGGGATTGGGGCCGATTTGCAATTGACCGGAAAAACTGCCGTCCAACAGTTTTTGATCGTTGAACTGGGTGTTGCCGGCGATACCATCAATGCTTTTACCCAAGCCGTTGATCTCGTCCTGAAGGCTTTGCCGATCAGCGGCCGACAGGGAGCCGTTTCCGGCTTGCACCGTCAGTTCACGAATGCGTTGTAGGTTGTCGGTTACCTGAGTTAATGCGCTACCGGCTGTATCCGTGAGCGACAGACCCTTGCCGATATTGCCGATTGCTTGGTGTTGCCCTCCCAAGCGACTGCTTATGGCATCGGCAATTGCCAACCCGGCAGGGTTGTCGGCGGCCGAATTGATCCGCTTCGCGGAGCTAAGGCGCTGGATGCTGGTTTGGATCAGACTTTGGGATTTGTCCAGGTTGTTAGTATTGATTGACGACAACATGATGTCACCTCGCTTACTGTTTTTTGACGGCCTCTTGCTTATCTAACTGAACGGTAATCAGGCTAAGCAACGATGTCTATTGAGCTCCCCACCGCTTTATTGTCATCAGCAGCAGAAGTTGTGGTTATACCCGCCACGGTTTGCGAATAGGTAGACGGTCTTACCTCGGCGTTCTGAATAGTCTTAGTTAACTGCGCGCCTGCATCTTGAAAAGCGTTGGACAGATTCAGTCTTAAGTGCGCGGCGTCAGAGTCCACCTTGGCCTTACTGGCTTGGGAATCGAGCGCCTGGGCTTTGGCTGCATATTGGTCGGCTTGGGCTTGAACGGCATCCGCCTGTTTTCTCAAGGCTTGCGCCATTTGCTCGGCTTGGTCGGCATTTCTTTTGGCCGTCAGCGCGCTCAACTGTTGAAAGCCGGATTGATTAACACTGGAAACAGTTAGGGAAGACATAGCGTTCTAAACTCCCTGAATACACCGCAGGCTGGCGGCAGGTTTCGGAATGAACATGCAGTTTCACTCCAATAGGACACCGTATTACTCCAGGTTAAGAGGAATGTCAAACACCAATTTCGGATATTGCCGGCACTCAGCGCGGCAAAGAAACCTCAGTCCGATAACACCAACGATTGCCGACAATCTTCGCCAGCATTCGCTGCCCACTCCCGCTGACAAGCAGCTCGAAACTGACTAAAATGCAGGCGATTTTTCTGCTGAGCCGCCGGGAAACCCGGTTGCGATTAGTCCACCAACTACGCCCGCACTCCACATGAACCACGAAGTTATTGCCACTAGGGTAGAACATATCGCCATGGCGACTGGCATCATTGCCGGGCTATCGGCTGTCGCGGCGACAATAGCCACGCCGACCGGCCTAAGCGCTTTTGGCGTCTGGTTGGGGCTGGTCGATGAACCTTTGATAGTAACCGTCGCGCCTATTCTGGATAAATTAGCCACGGTATGCGGCACCATTTCCGGCATGACCTACTTTTATGCTGTCAGGAAAAAGCGGCAAACCGCTAAGCAATCTGTATCCGATCATTCCGCACCATCCGATTAGATCAAATTCGCTCAAACACCAAACCTCTGGATTGCCCCGAGGCGTTGCTTAGGATTTCGCCAAAAATAACTTCCCTGTATTGATACTGTCCCTAACTGGATTTGTAATGGAGAATACAACGACTTGAACCGTGGAAGATGAAAAAGTGACTGGCTACGAACCCGCGAT
>NZ_JAXARY010000037.1:0-22771 GCF_033949435.1 Methylomonas defluvii
CGCAAACACGATGGTCCACCGGGTGCCAAGGCCATGTGGATCGGCTTACAGCGCTTGCGCGATTTTGTCATCGCCCTCGATGCTCAACAGGATGTCGCGATGAGATGTGTATAACGATGAGAGCTCCGGCTTGGGAACCCCGGCCTTGGAAGCTCCAGCTTCCAGTCTGTTTGTAGATAGGAAGCTAAAGCTTCCGAGATAGCATTCCCAAGCTGGAGCTTGGGAACCAGAGGACTAGAGTAATTCACAAAATTGACCCGAATATAAAACCATGTTTATACTCACGTTTAAACATTCCAGAGAAACATCATGACCGAAGCCATACTCGACATCAAACAATGGGGTAATAACCTGGGCGTGCGCCTACCGGCGGCTATTGCCAAAGCAGCCCATTTGCACAACCATCAACGAGTACGGGTATCCGTTGAAGATGACAAGGTGATTATCACCCCGTTAGCCGACGAAGCTTTAACGTTGGAACAACGTTTGGCCCGTTTCGATCCCGAGCGGCACGGCGGCGAAGCCATGGCAACCGCGGAAGCAATCGGTGCCGAACGTTGGTAAGCCACAAGCAAACAGCGGCCTGGGTGCCGGAAAGGCAAGACATCATCTGGATCGATTGCAATCCGCAAGTCGGCCAGGAAATGCGCGACATCCATCCGTTTTTAGTGCTTTCACCAAGCATTTTCAACGAAAAAACCTCGCTGGTGATCGGCCTGCCAATGACAACTGCCGCCTATAACGCTGACAATCCATTTGCGGTCGCTGTCGGCAAAGCCGGCGGCCGCAAAGCCGAACAAACCAGCTATGTGCTCTGCCACCAACCCAAATCCTTTGACTGGCGCTTGCGCAAAGCCAAACCGCATCCGCTCAAGGTCTTGCCGGGCGATTTGTTCACTCAGGTTTGCGAGCGACTGAATCAGATTATTCAGATTGGTTCGGGCTGATTTAGCGATGAGCCTTGTCGAGCCGGCTAGGGCTCTGGTTCCCAAGCTCCGGCTTGGGAACCCCGGCCTTAGAAGCTCCAGCTTCGCGTTTGGTTGTAGATAGGAAGCTGGAGCTTCCGAGGTAGTATTCCCAAGCCGGAGCTTGGGAACTAGCACAGCTCTGAATATTAGCGAATATTCAGAAACATAGGATTAATTGCCATGTTAAAAAGAATAAAGAAAATTCAAAATATCGGTCGCTTTAAGTCGTGCCAACCAGGGAATGCCCAATTTGAAAAGATTACATTGATATTCGGTAGAAACACTTATGGCAAATCAACCTTGGGTGATTTGTTATCAAGCTTGGAAAGCGGAAACACCGATGCCGTCAAACAAAGAAAAACCATACCTGGCGACGGACAATCACAACAACCTTTTTGCAGGACGACAGTTTTCCAGGGAAACTAAAGGCAACTTCAGTTTATTCGTTCTTGGTGAACAAGGTGTTGCTAAAAGACAGGAAATTGAAAGCAAAAACAAGCAAAAAGGTGATGCAACACGAAAACGTAATGACTTACAGAAAGCAGCATTTAAAGATATTGATAACTTATCGAGTTTCATCGCATTGTCACCGACAGAATCATACGAGGAACTTAATCAAAAAATTGAATTATTGCGCAATGAATATGTAAAATTAAGCAAGCAACAAAAAAATGCCGCCATAATCCAGCAACGAAAAGAATGTGGCATCCTTGAATGGCATAACAACTTATCCGTTGCAATAATAAAACTAAATGATACATTACAATCATCACTGAAATCCCACCATCAAGAAGCTCAACAAAAACTCATTGTGCATATTAAGACAAATTTCAGTGAGAACCAGAACGCCGAGAACTGGATACGCCAAGGTTTAGATCAAAATAACTCAAAAACCTGCCAATTTTGTGGACAAATACTTAACCCGGAAGCATTGGCATTATTGGAGGTTTATCGGCAAAGCTTTGATACCGCTTACGACGAACACGACAAGCGAATACATCAAGAATTAAAAGTCATCCAAGCTATGTTTATCAAAGACCGAATCAGCTCATTGAGAATTAGCATTGAAAGCAATAAAGCAGCCGTAATGAGCTATCCTGAGCTATTGGAGGATAATCAGGATATTAAGGTTTTTGATGAAAAAATAAATTCCTTCTCCATTCAATTAGACGATTTGTTTTCTCGATGGGAAAGACTGATAACTGACTCTAATAGCGAAATAAATTCTGCTATAAACAAAAAACTAGCCTCGCCGCACAGGCCCGTTGATAATTTACAATTTGACTTGCTATTGCAATCTAACACTGAAATCAATGAAATAATTGATTCATACAACAGCATAATTGCGCATATAAATTCAATTTTTCACGTCTTTAAGGCATCAGTGCTAGATGATACTATTGAAAATCGACTTTCCGAGATAGAGCGCAATGGTAAGATAGAAAAACAAAAGCTCAAGCGTATTGAATTGTCGGAACAATGTGAAAACTATAATGATTTTGATAGCACCGTTAAGAAATTAAAAGAAGAAATACCTAAGCTTGAAGAGGATTTAGAAGCAGAACAAAGTCAATTTCTTGATAAGTTTTTTGGTCGCCTCAATAATTTTTTTAAACTTTTCGGTAGCCATGATTTTCAGCTTGAAAAAGGTTTGGATACTAAAGGGTATAAGCCAATTTACTATTTAAAAGTTAAATTTAATGGGCATGAAATTTCCGAAAAAAACCTAGAGCGTGTTTTTAGTGAGTCGGATAGAAGAGCTCTTGCTTTATCGGTATTCTGGGCTGGAATAGACGGTCTGAGCGATGAAGAAAAGAAAAATTGTATTGTGATTTTAGATGATCCAGTTACGTCATTTGACAATCATAGAATATCAATGGTGTATCAGGAGCTTGTCAAGCTATCCGACAATATTAGGCAAATCATATTGCTTAGCCATTTTGAACAAGGGGTTACCTACTTTTTAAATACTTATAGGTATAACAAACCGGTCAAGCTTCTTTCTATTGAACGTAAAGTAAATTCTTCAGATATTTACGTTGAAGAAATTGAAAACTTCATAAAGACGAACCATGAAAAGGTAGCGCATAACATTTTTTGTTTTGTTCAAGGACTTACTAACGCTCATAACGCCGGAGACTTAAGAATTTTCCTGGAAATCGAAATTAATCTTCGTTTTGCCAAACAACTTCTAGGTATTAATGAACAAACTCTTTCTGACAGAATAGACAAACTGAAAGAGATTGGAGCTATTTCCGAGACAACAACCTCTGAAGCACATCAATGGAGAAAAACCTTAAATCCTGCACACCATATTTGGATTGGTAACGACATAGAAGACCAAAGGCAAACCGCTACCCAGTTTATGAACTTTATTTATTATAAATTAACGCCACTTTGATTTACGGGTTTACTCGTTCCCAAGCTCAAGCTTTGGAACCCACGCCTCGGAAGCTCCAGCTTCCGTTCCATCTAACTGACCATCGCCCATGACCCGCAGCCGCTACCGAGTCCTGCAAAACCCCAGTCCGCACTTCCTGACCGCGACGATTAACCAGTGGCTGCCGCTGTTTACCCGTCCAGCGACGGTGAATATCGTGCTGGATTCCTGGCGGTTTTTGCAACGTGATAGCGGGTTTCAGTTGTACGGTTACGTGATCCTGGAAAATCACCTGCATTTGATCGCCGCTTCGCCGGATTTAAGCCGGGACATGCAGCGGTTTAAGGCTTATACCGCCAAGCAAATCATCGGTCATTTGCAGCAAAGCGGTGAGGCGCGGGTACTGGAATTGTTGGCGTTGTTGAAGCGGCCGCATAAGATCGAGAGCGAGTACCAGGTTTGGGAGGAAGGTAGCCATCCGCAGCTGATCGAATCCGAGGCAGCGATGCGGCAGAAGCTGGATTATATTCACCTTAACCCGGTCAAACGCGGTTATGTGGATTTGCCTGAGCATTGGCGCTATTCCAGTGCACGGAATTATGCGGGAAGGGAGGGCTTGATCGAGGTGGTTAGAGACTGGTGAGGATTTGGGAAGCTGGAGCTTCCGAGGGCTGGGTTCCCAAGCTGGAGCTTGGGAACCAGAGGCCTAAGGATCGGATTACATTCAGCAGTTTAAAGCAACAAAACTACAGTATTCGAGCCATGAGTAGCACTCTCTGGAGACCAGCCAGTGTCTGTAGTCGAGAGCTTCTGCGCGATGGCGCAACAGCTGAGGTAAAACCAAGCACTTGTTTTCCATTTGGTTTATTCCTAAGCTAGCCGGCTATTTATCTGCATAGAAGACAGCCAATGCGCGGCATACACACGGAATCGAAAAAAGAATTTTACGACGTCGTCGTCATTGGCGCGGGGATTGGCGGCCTCAGTACCGGCGCATTACTCGCGAAATCGGGCAAGTCGGTGTTGCTGGTGGAAAGGCACGACAGGCCGGGCGGTTATGCCCATGGCTTTAAGCGGCGCCATTTCCATTTCGATGCCGGCGTGCATCTGGTCAGCGGTTGCAACCGGGACGGCTATAGCAACGGCAGCACCATCAATAAAATCTGCCGCGCGGTGGGCATTGATCCGGAGCCGCTTTTCATTCCTGTTCCAGCTTATGCGCGCGCGGTGTTTCCGGATTTTGAAATTCCTTTGCGGACCGGGGAGGCCGCTTTTGTAGAAGGCTTGACCGAACATTTTCCGCAGGAAAAAGATCGTTTGCTGGCTCTAATCCGGCTATGCAAAGTCCTTGCGGAAGAAGCCATGCTGGCCGAGGAAGTGTTGGCCCAAAGTAAGGTAACGCGGGCTTCGCCGATGCAAACGCTGGGCAATTTGTTCCGCTATCGCCGCACCACCTTGGCCGAAGCGCTGGACGAGTTTTTGGTGGATGCCCGCCTGAAAAGCGCTTGCGCGATGCTCTGGCCTTACTTGGGTTTGCCGCCGTCGCAGCTGTCTTTTCTGTATTGGGCTTCGATGATGGCCGGTTACACCTACGAAGGCGGCTATTATTGTCGCGGCAGCTTCCAGGTTTACGCCAATCAACTAGCCGCCGCCATTGAAAATCAAGGCGGCGAAGTTTTGCTGAATGCCAGCGTGCGGCGGATTTGCGTCGAAGCCGGTAAAGCTTGCGGCATTGTTTTGGAAAACGGCCAGGTAATCCGGGCCGAAACGGTGGTTTCCAATATCGACATCCAGCAAACCGCCGACTTGCTGATCGGCCCGGAGCACTTGCCAAACGGCTATTGCGAAGGCTTGGCAAAGCTTTCGCCGTCCTTGTCGATCTTCGCCTGCTATATCGCCACCGACCTGCCGATCTCTGAGCAAGATCATGCCCATGAGGGCTTTTTCTTTGAAACGTTCGACCACGAAGCCAGCTATGCCTGCAGCCAGACCGGCCAGAGCAATTGGTTTTCCGCAACCCTGCCCTCCTTCGCGGACTCCTCCTTGGCGCCGCCCGGACAAAGCATCATGATGCTGACCACCTTGTGTCCATTTGACGTGGGCGAATCCTGGCGCATTGCCAAAAGCGGCTTTCAGCAGCGCTTGCTGGAAAAAGCTGAACGGCATTTTCCCGGCCTGAACGACCATTTGTTGGTTGTGGAGTCCGGCTCGCCGCGCACCCTGGAGCGCTACACCCTGAACCGCCACGGCGCCGCCTATGGTTTTGCGCCCACCCCGGATCAGATTGGCCCGAACCGGCCAAGTGTAGTTGGCGCCCTGCCCGGCTTGTTCCACACCGGCCATTGGACCCAGCCAGGCGGTGGGGTAGCCGGTGTCAGCGTCTCCGCCTTACTCGCCGCGCAGGCGGTACTGGGTATAGCTAAGCAAGCAGATTTTTGGAAAACCTTAGGGATTGACGACTAAGGGCTTAAGGCATTTATTCTGCACGGGAAATAAGCGCCTGCATCTTCGCCAGTTTAGGCGATACCACCGGCACCGTCAGCATCGTACTGAGGACGGCCATTAGCAACAGCGCGGTAAAGGTTTCACTGCTAATGATTTGTTTATCCAGCAACACATTGGCAAAAATAATCATGATCAAGGCTTTGGTTTGCAATAGCCAGCCAATCAAAGACGCCTCGCCGCGCTGCCATTTCAAGATTTTTCCAGCCAGATGAATACCCAGCAATTTGCCGAACACTGACACCAATAGCAATAAGCCGGCAACCACCAACACTGCCGCCCCACCCATCGCCCAATTGGTTTTCAAGCCGGCACTAATAAAATACACCGGCATCACGGTCAGCAATAAATGGTGACGCAACAAGTCCATCTGGGCTTGGTTAAACCAATGACCATCCAGGATGGCGCCGGCCAAAAACGCCCCCACCATGAAATGCAGCCCGGCCCAGTCGGCGGCAAAACCCGTCGCCGCCAGAGCGATGATGCCGACATACCAGCGGTCACGCTCCGGTAGCCAGGCCATCAGTTTGCGAATCCCGTAGGCACTGATCGCAAAACCTAACAAAAACGCACCCTGCCGGCCTACCCGGTCCCAATCCAACAGAATCAAAGCCAGCACCGCCCAAATCGCTATATCGTCCATGCTGGCGTAACGCAAGATACGCTGGCCGATGGGCTGGCGCAGCACTGCCAGTTTTTCCATCAGCAAAATCAAGATCGGCAACGCCGTTACCGCGCAAGACATGCCCATCCCCAGTACGAATTGCCAAGGCATGGCCTTGGCGCCCATCCACCCCGGAAACATCAGCATCCCCAACGCCGCAACACAACCCAAACCCAAGGGCACACCCAAGGCCAAGCCCGCCGTGATACTGGTTTCCAGACGGTGTTGCCAGGCTTGGCGCAAATCCAACTCAATGCCGGCCACCCAGACAAACAGCATCACCGACCACCAGGCGATGCCGTTCAGTGCCTGTATGACCTGGGTATTGAAAACAAAAGCATAGTAATCGGGAAATGCGCTGCCCAAGATACCCGGCCCCAATAAAATCCCGGTGATGATTTGCACCACCACCAAGGGCGCGAAATAATCGGTCCGACCGATTCGCCAAATGAGGTACGGCAAGCTGTAGATAATGGTCAGGGCGATCAGAAATATTTCAGTCGTGTTCATAGTGCCAATCGTTTGGAGTCAGTCGCGTAAGGCGGGTATTATGGCAAATTTACCGCCGATGAACCGATGCAAGCCATTGCTTAGTACAGTGGCTTCAACAAAATTAAATCCACCCCACCCTTAGTCCCGATTTTCTTACACAGGCAAAACAGCATGTCACAATCTGAACGTTTCGATGCCGCCGTCATCGGCGGCGGTCCCTCCGGTACCAGCGCGGCGATCATCTTGGCCAAAGCGGGCAAACACGTGGTGCTGTTCGAGCGCTCACGCTTTCCACGCTTTCAAATCGGCGAATCCTTGTTACCGGCTTGCTGGGAGCTTTGGCGGCGGCTGGGCGTGACGGAAAAAATCGAAGCCGAAGGTTTTACCGTCAAGCAAGGCGCAAACTTCGGCATGTTCAATCAAAAACCCGATGTATTGCTGCTGACAGCGGAATATCCGGGGTATTTCGAACGACCCTATACCTATCACGTGGAGCGCGCCCGTTTCGATGAAATTTTGCTGGAGCATGCCGCCGAATGCGGCGTTGATGTGCGGCGGGAGTGGGCGGTGGCCGACGTATTATTCGACGGCAAACAAGCGATTGGCGTGAGCGCCGGCCCGAATGATGCTGACCCCGCGCCCATTCATGCTTCAGTGGTCATCGACGCTTCAGGGCGTGAGTCCCTGATCGCCCGCAAGTTAAACTGGCGACGCCCCTTACCGGAATTGAATAAAATCGCCCATTTTGCCCATTTCAAAGGCGGCTTTCGCCGCGACCCGCACGGTTTTATCAATTTTGGTGACGTGATAGACGGCTCGGTCACCACCGACATCCATACCATCGATGGCGGTTGGGTTTGGTATATTCCTTTGCGAGACAATATCATCAGCGTCGGCGCGGTGTTGGATACCCGCTTTGCGAAAAACTTGGGCGATTCGCCGCAACAGCGCTTTGAGGCCGCCATCCAAAGTTGCGAGTGCGTGCGAGAGTGGCTGGCCGACGCAGAGCAAGCCATGGACATCAAATCCATTTCATCCATTGGCTATATGAACGAACGTTTTCACGGCGACGGCTTTATGCTGGTGGGCGATGCGTCGATGTTTGTCGATCCGGTATTTTCCGCCGGGGTAACGCTGGCGATGCGCAGTGGGGTTTACGCGGCCGACGCGGCGCTGGAAGGTTTTGCCAACGGCGACGATTTCAGTGCCGCGCGTTTCAGTCATTACGAAGCCCGCATCCGCGAACCGATGGGGCGGATCTTTCAAATGATCTACAACTGGTACCGAATCCTGGAACAAAAAGACGCCAACAATATCATCTTACGTTCCCGGCAAAGCCCCATGCTGCGCGAACGCTTTATTGTCTTACTCTCCGGTGGTTATGACATGGTCAGCATGAAACAAATTCTGGAGGCCGGTCAGGAACCGAGTTCTACGTATTTGATTTCTTGAACTTGATTGGCGTTTAAGTCAGCCAATGATTAGACGCCCAAATATCCAAAGCTTACTAAGCTCGGGGCGGTTAGCCGCGTGACGTTAAGGCGATCTTAATATTGCCGGCTAAAATGACTTCGCCAACGGTTTTAAAATGTTGGCAACCTAATAACGACACTACCGAGGCACACATGAACAACATCAACACATTTTTACTATCGGGCGCGTTGCTGGCTTTTTTTGGCTTGGCGCAACCCTGCTTCGCCGGCATCGAAACCCCGCGCATCGACCAGCGCCAGGAAAATCAGGAAAGACGCATTGAGCAGGGCGAGGCTTCCGGCGCCTTGACCGACCGCGAAGCCAACCGTTTGGAACACCAACAAATGCGCATAGAACACCAAGAAGCCGCAGCGAAAGCTGATGGCGTGGTCACTGCCGGCGAACGAGCCCGATTGACCCATCAACAAAACAAAGCCAGCCGCAATATCGCTCGTAAAAAGCATAATTTAAGACGGGATTAACCTAGCGCAATTCAGCCCGGTTTGGCGTTCCCGCGAATGCGGGAGCGCAGTAAAATCAAAAACCAGGAACCCCGCATCTCGCTGCGCTTTAAAATGGGCCTACAGTAAAAACCACACCTAGTAGCCGGATTCGTTGCCTGTTTAAGCTTCGCCTTTCATCAAATTCAGCAGTTCATCAGCCGACACTTTGCCGCTAATATCCGCGCCATCCAGCAAGCTGTCGGCCAAATCGCGTTTGTGGCTGTGCAGTGCGACGATTTTTTCTTCTATGGTATTTTTTGCAATCATCCTATAGATCGTCACCGGCCGCTGTTGGCCCATGCGATGTGCGCGGTCCGAGGCTTGGTCTTCCACCGCCGGATTCCACCAAGGGTCCATATGAATCACATAGTCGGCGGCGGTCAGATTTAAACCCACGCCGCCGGCCTTCAAGCTGATCAGGAACAATTCGCCGTCGCCGCGCTGAAAGGCGTCTACCCGTTGCTGGCGCTCTTTGGCCGGCGTACTGCCGTCCAGATATTGATAACGAATGCCGCGCTGTTCAATGTAGTTTTTAATCAATTGCAAATGGTCAACAAACTGGCTGAACACCAGAGCCTTGTGCTTGTTATCCAGCAATTCGTCGACGATGTCACCGAACGCCGCCAGCTTGCTACTGGGCAAAGCCACCGCGGCGTTGGCCAGCAAGGTATTGCAGCAACTACGGCGCAATTTGCTGATGGCCGCCAGAATCTGTAATTGTTTTTGCCCGGCCGGCGTATCGGCACTGCTCAAGGCCGCCAGACTATCCCGGCGCAAGGCTTCGTAGAAGGCCATTTCCTCGCTGCTCAGCTCGACATAGATTGGGATTTCCGTGCGCGGCGGCAACTCCTGCAATACCTGGGTTTTGGTGCGGCGCAGAATAAAAGGCTGGATCAGTTTCTTCAATTGAAAACGGGCCTCGGCACTGCGGTCGCGTTCGATAGGGCCGGCGAAGCGTTGATTGAATTGTTCCAACGATCCCAATAAACCGGGATTGATGAACCTGAACAAATTCCACAATTCGCCCAGATGGTTTTCCAAGGGCGTGCCGGTCATGATCAGTTTAAACTCGGCTTGCAGATTCATCGCCCCCTGCGAGCGGCGGGTGGCGATGTTTTTAATCCACTGCGCCTCGTCGAGAATCACAGTCTGGAACTGGATTTTCGCCAACATTTCGGCGACTTGTTCCTGTTGCAACAAGCCGTAACTGCAAATCAGTAAATCATACGGCCCCAGATTATCCAGCAAGCGTTGCCGATCACCGCTACCGAGAATTTGCGGATGCAGTGTCGGCGCAAAGCGGCTGGCTTCGTTTTCCCAATTCATGCACACCGAAGTCGGTGCGACGATCAGGCTGGGGCCGTTCGGGGCGCGGTCAACCAGCAAGGCCAAACCTTGCACGGTCTTGCCCAAGCCCATATCATCCGCCAGACACGCGCCGACGCCCCAGCGAGCCAGACGCGCCAACCAGCGATAGCCGTCCATTTGATAGTCGCGCAATTCGGCTTGAAAAGTAGACGGTACTTTAGGCTGATAATCTCGCGAATCCTTCAGCCGTTGCATGTGCGCTTGCCAATGTTTATCGGCTTTGAAGCCGGCCTCGTCCTGCCAGTCTTCCAGCGTCAGGGCGGCCAAGGGATTGATCCGCACTTTCTTGCCGTGCAGATCCGCGTAAGCGCGTAAATCGTCGAGCCGGCGGCGAAATTCTTCAGTCAAGGCAATGAACTGACCATCCTGCAACTTTAAAAACCGGCCTTCGCGATTATTCAATAAACCCAGCAATTGCTGAATTTCGATGACGGTATCTTCGTTGACTTGCAACTCGCCTTGCAAGGCAAACCAATCGTTGTCGCGCTTGATTTGCATGCTAAAGCCGCTACCGTTGGTTTGCCCCAACAACCGAAATCTGACGCCTTCCGGCCATTCCAATATCGCTTGCTCGGCTGCCAACGCCTGTAATTGCAACAGCAGCTCCAGACATTGTTCCGGCTGATCCAGCAAATAATCACCGGCGCCATCGCATTCCGCCTGTTCCAACACATCGCAAGCCTGCAAAACGGCTTGCGCGCGCTGTTTTTCCAAAGCCAGATCGCGTTTGGTCTGGCAATGGCGGCCGTCGATTTCGGCCAACACGCTTTCGCCGCCATGCCCAGGTTGATAATAGGCGCCGCCGCTGGCGAACGGCCGGATCAGCATCGCCACGCGCAGACCTTCGCCCCAGGGTAATAAATGCACGCGCGGGGTGGCGTCGGCCTGGACTTGCTCGGCGCTACTGGAACTGCCGCCTATATCCGAATGTACGGTCAACAAGCCGGAAATACTGGTCAGAGTTTGCAAGACTCGGTCTTGCGCCGATACCGGCACCTCCAGGCCCTTGGCGCCCAATACCGCAAGGATTTTATGATGGTCGGCGGTGAACTCCAGCACGCGCAAGCGCGTGGGTGTTTCCTTGGCGACATAGAATTTTTGTTCGTGTCCGGGCACGGGTTCCAGGCTGATTTTGATCTTGTCGCTACCAGCCAGTTTTTTCACCCGCAGTTCGGCTTCGCCCTTGACCACATCCACCCGCACTTCTGGCGCATCGGCCCAAAACAACAGCGGGTGTCCCAGCAAGGCCTGCGGCATGCTATTGTCGAACTCAAAATAAGTGCCGCTGCCGTACCAACCGCTATCGCGGTATTCCTTGATATGCGCGCAAAGCTTAATGTCCTGTTCGGTTAAATAGTCAAACTTGTTGGTTTCGTGCGCCAACCGTTTCAAGGCAATCGCCCTGCCCTTACTCCAGCCACCTTTGGCTTGTTGTTTTTGTTCGCGCGGCTCGATGTCCAGATGATGGCTAATGTCATCGTAATTCAACAACCAGACCAAGCGCGTTGGCTTGTCGATAATCGCGGCGGTATCGGCTTTTTTTTCGGCCTTGGGCAAATTTAATAAGGCATCCAGTGCCAAGTCCCAATCCGGGCGGCTGGCAAATAAATCCGCCAACGCCGGCCTGGAATCGAAAAAGCTGCCATCCCATTGCAGGGAACGCGGCGGCTCTATATGGGTAAAGATCTTGGCTAATTCGGCGGCCGGCCAACGATAGCCGTTGTCCAGCAGATGCCGGTACAGTTTTTGACTCAGTGGCGTGACATGATTGAATTGATCGGCTTTAACCCAAAATTTGATCAGGGTTAAAAACACATGCAGCAGTAATGGCGGGGTAAGCAAGGTATCCGGGTAGCCGCTTTCCCGATAGCCGCTACTGATTTTATAGGTCAAATCGGTGTTTAACAGTTGCTCCCGCAATGACAAATCGCCTTGTAAAAAACGCTGAAACAAGGCCAACTGATGATAAATGCCCAACCAATAATTGTCGGCTTTGATCGCCTGATTGATCAGTGTGCTGAGTTTGGCGCGTTGTTTGGCGTCATTATTTTTCAGGATAGCCAGCGGGTAAAACACCCCTGCCAAGCCGTAAAAATAGGCAGTGCGTTGTCCGGACAACTTACGCAGCTGTGCCAAAGCGCCCTCGAAACGGCTGACCGCTGCCGCGTAATCGCCGCGCAGAAAAATCAATGTCGCCGCGAGCGCTTGCAGCTCAGGATCATTTTGATCTGCGACCCGTTGCTCGACTGCGTCCCAGTCGCCCCGCAGCAAGCGCAACTCCAAAGCGACGCGGTTCAACAATTCCTGCTGCACACCCTGGCTAACGAACAATAACTGCTCTAAAAAGCCATCCAATTTTTCGTCGGCATACAGATACAGCAGTTGATGTAAGCCCGAAAACCCGGCCAGCCCCAGCAATAATTGCGGATGATGCGTAGTAAACCACGCGACATCCAGCGGGTTTAAAAACCAGGAAAGATACAGTTCGTTAACCGGCGGCAGTTTACCGAGGTAGTGGGCACCGGATTCCAGGCACTCGTCTACTTTGGCGTAATCGCCGCGATAAAATTGGATCCGCGCTTCGCGAATGCAGTCGTCCACGGTGCTGTAACGATAGTAGCCATGGCCGGGCGGATTGTTCATTTGTACGGCGCCGGCAAACAAATCAAACTCTTTGTCTTCGACCGCTTGGCGGGTCAACACTTCCGCTAGGGTTCGGCAGCACCGGGTGCCGCCGGATTTGAGGTTTTCTTCCAGCAAACCGGCTTTGATCAGCGGCTTTAGCCGGGCTTTGACAGCTTCCGACTTAAGTGTTTTCTCACCCTCCCTGATACCCAAACTGCCCAGGCATTTCGCCAAATTGATCAGCGAACTATAGCCGTAATAAACCGCCAGCAACTTCATAATAACCTGTTGCTCTGGGGTTAATGTTCGAAAAGTTTTAAGGCGTTCGACTAAACGAGAAGATTGCATGATTCCGGCAAAACGGCAAAAGAGGGGATGTTACCAGCTTGGCAGGGCAAGCTAAAGAACCTCAAGTCAACACAAACAAAAAAGCCCGCCGAAGCGGGCTTTATTTTAGCGGTGGGTAACTTACAGCTTTGCCAATACCTTAGCCACTGTCTCACCCATCGCCGCAGGAGTTGGGGCAATAATTACGCCCAACTCTTTGAGCATTTCCACTTTCTCCGCCGCCGACTCGCCTACTGAGGAAATAATCGCTCCGGCGTGGCCCATACGGCGGCCTTTCGGAGCGGTTAAACCGGCGATGTAGGCCACAACGGGCTTGGTCATATGTTCTTTGGCAAACATACCGGCTTCCACTTCTTGCGGTCCGCCGATCTCGCCGATCATCACCACCACTTTCGTTTCCGGGTCTTGCTCGAATTTTTCCAGAATATCGCGGTGCGAGCTGCCGTTAATCGGGTCGCCACCGATACCGACTGAAGTCGACACGCCGATGCCCAGCGCTTTCATTTGATCGGCCGCTTCGTAACCCAGGGTACCGGAACGACCGACGATGCCGACGTTACCAGGTATATAAATATGCCCCGGCATGATGCCCAGCATGGCTTTGCCCGGACTGATGGTGCCGGCACAGTTAGGGCCGGTCAGCACCATGCGTTTTTCCTTGGGAAATTTGCTCAGAAAGATTTTGACTTTCATCATGTCCTGAGTCGGGATGCCGTCGGTAATCGATACGCAGTATTTGATGCCGGCTTCGGCGGCTTCCATGATCGAATCGGCGGCATAAGCCGGCGGCACGAACACGATACTGGCTTCGGCGCCGGCTTGCTCCACGGCGTCCTTCACGGTGTTGAACACCGGGCGGTCCAGATGTTTTTGCCCACCCTTACCCGGCGTGACGCCCCCGACCACGTTAGAGCCGTATTCGATCATCTCCTGGGCATGAAAAGTACCAATCTTACCGGTAAAGCCTTGAACGATGATGCGAGTGTTTTGATCGATAAAAATTGCCATGTCTGTTCCTTAAGCTTGCGCGGCTACAACTTTGTTACGGGCTTCGACCGCTTTCTCGGCGGCTTCCGCCAAGGTATTTGCCGTGATGATCGGCAAACCGCTTTCTTCGATGATTCTGCGGCCTTCCTCGACGTTGGTACCGGACAGACGGACCACCAGCGGCACCTGCATGTCGATTTTTTTCACCGCATGCACCACGCCTTCGGCAATCCAGTCGCAACGGTTGATACCGGCAAAAATGTTGACCAGCATGGCTTTGACGTTTTTATCCTGCAACACCATACGAAAGGCTTTTTCGGTGCGTTCGGCCGAGGCGCCACCGCCGACGTCCAGGAAATTCGCCGGCTCGCCGCCCGCCAGTTTGATCATGTCCATCGTCGCCATCGCCAAGCCGGCACCGTTGATCATGCAGCCGATGTCGCCGTCCAGACCCACATAGCTCAAGCCACGGTCGGCAGCGGCCATTTCCCGAGGGTCTTCTTGCGTTTTGTCGCGCAATTCGGAGATTTTTTGCCGACGGAACAAGGCGTTGTCGTCAAAGCCCATTTTGGCGTCGAGTGCGATCAATTCGTCGTGGCCGGTAATGACCAAAGGATTGATTTCGACCATGTTGGCGTCCAGTTCACGCATGGCACGGTAGCAGCCTTGAATCAACTTCACGGCTTGCGGAATCAGATCGGCGTTCAAGCCCAGCGCAAAGGCCATTTCCCGCGCCTGGAAATCCTGCAAACCAACGGCTGGCTCGATGTAGATTTTTTTGATCGCATCCGGATTGTTTTCCGCCAATTCCTCGATCTCCATGCCGCCTTGCGCGGAGCCAACCATGACGATCCGTTCCTGGGCGCGATCAATCAGCAGGCTGAAATATAGTTCCTTGGCAATATCGGTGCCGGCTTCGACATAGAGACGCAAGCATTGTTTGCCGGCCGGACCGGTTTGATGGGTCACCAGCTTTTTACCCAACAAGGATTCGGCGGCATCGCTGACTTCGTCGTGGGTTTTGCAGACTTTGATGCCGCCGGCCTTACCACGGGCGCCGGAATGAATCTGGGCTTTGACCACCCAGATGTGGCCGCCGATTTCGCGGGCGCGTTGCACGGCATCTTCCGGGCTATAGGCCAAACCGCCATCAGCTATTTTCACACCGTAATCGGCCAATAGCTGTTTTGCTTGGTACTCATGAATGTCCATGGTATCTCTCTTGATTTGATAGGAATCTCGTAAGCTGGGTGGATACACCCAGCAACGCTTTTAAGCTGGGTATCCACCCAACCTAGGTTTGATTATTTGGTTTTGGCGGCAATCGCGTCGGCGGCACGGACGATGTTATTAGCCATCCGTTCGGAAGCTGCATCGATCAAACGACCGTCCAGCGCCGCAGCGCCTTTGCCTTGTGCGGCCGCTTCTTGCAAGGCCGCCAGGATGCGCTTGGCTTTTTCCACTTCCGCAGCGGGCGGCGTGAATACTTCGTTGGCCAACGCGATTTGTGAAGGGTGAATGGCCCACTTGCCTTCGCAACCCAAAGCAGCAGCGCGGCGGGCACCGGCTTTGTAGCCTTCCGGGTCTTTGATGTCGCCGAATGGGCCGTCGATAGAACGCAAGCCATAGGCGCGGCAGGCTACCGTCATTCGGCTGATCGCTGCGTGCCATTGGTCGCCAGGGTAATCGGGATTCAAACCGCCGATATTGACGGTACGGGCCCGATTGCTGGCCGCGTAATCGGCGACGCCAAAATGCAGGGCTTCCACCCGACCGCTAAGCGCACCTTGTTTGGCAATATCTTCGACGTTGGCCATGCCCAGTGCCGTTTCGATCAGGCACTCGATGCCGATTTTGTTTTTCAGGCCTTCCTGCATTTCCAGCTGCGACAGCATCGCGTCGACCATATAGACATCGCCGTAGACGCCGACTTTAGGAATCAGCAAAGTGTCGATTTTTGCGCCGGCTTGCTCGACCAAGTCAACCACGTCGCGCACCATATATTGCGTATCCAGACCGTTGATACGTACGGACAGCGTGATGCCGTTACCTTTCCAATCCAAATCGTTGATGGCCTGGATGACGTTTTTCCGCGCTTGCAGTTTATCGTCCGGCGCAACGGCGTCTTCCAGATCGAGAAACACAAAGTCCACACCGCTTTTTAAGGCTTTTTCAAACATTTCCGGACTGGAACCCGGTACCGCCAATTCGCAACGTTGCACGCGCTGGGCATTAGCTTCGTAAAGAGTGTGACTCATGTATGTTTCCTACGGTTGGTTGGCCGGCTAAAAAACCGCGCCATGTATGGGTTGAAGAACGTGACATTTTACTTTCAGGGCCTGCAATGTCAATTGCGCTTGTCAGCTTCGGTGCAGGTTTGCGCCAGTAAACGACTTGCCGAATCACGGCTTCTGTGGCAACATCCCGCGATTTTCTAAGCTTCCAAAATTCCAAGGAGACACCAGATGGCAGGTCGCAATCACCTATTTGTTCCAGGGCCAACCAATACCCCACATGAAATTCTGAGCGCGATGCATGTGCCGATGGAAGATCACCGTTCGCCTATCTTCCCTAAATTGCTGGCGCCGATTTTGGAAGACCTGAAAAAAGTGTTCCGCACCGAAACCGGCCAATGCTTCGTATTCCCCGCCACCGGCACCGCCGGCTGGGAAGTGGCGATGACCAACTGCCTGAACCAAGGCGATAAGGTATTGATTTACCGCTTTGGTCAGTTCGGTCATTTGTGGGCGGAAGCTTCAAAAAAACTGGGCTTTGACGTGGAAATTCATCAGGTTGAATGGGGCAAAGGCATTCCTTTGGATCATTTGCAGGCGCGTCTTAACGAAGATAAAAATCACGAAATCAAAGCGATTCTGGCGACACATAACGAAACTTCTACCGGTGTCACCAGCGACATCCCGGGTGTGCGCAAAGCGTTGGATACGGCAAGCCATCCTGCGTTGCTGTTCGTCGACGGCGTCAGCTCGATAGGCAGCCTGGATTTCCGTCAAGACGAATGGGGCGTGGACGCCAGCATCGCCGGCTCGCAAAAAGGCTTCATGCTACCGGCTGGCCTGGCGATTCTGGGCTTCAGCCAAAAAGCCCTGGCCGCGATTGATAACAGCAACTTCCCGCGCTCTTTCTTCTCATTGAAAGACATGGCAGCCTCCAATAAAGACGGCTACACCCCTTACACGCCATCCACACCAATGTTGTACGGCCTGCGTAAAGCGCTGGAATTGTTGCTGGAAGAAGGTATGGAAAACGTCTACGCCCGTCATCACCGCTTGGGTGAAGGCGTGCGCCGTGCGGTCGCGGCCTGGGGCTTGCAAACTTGCGCGCAAGCAGGTTGGGACTCCGACACCGTCACTGCCATCGTGGTACCGGCCGATAAGGATGCCCGCCACGTCATCAGCACCGCTTACAACAAATACAACATTTCATTGGGCGCAGGCCTTAGCGAAGTAGCGGGTAAAGTGTTCCGCATCGGCCACGTTGGCGATATGAACGATGTTTCCTTGTTGGGTGCGATTGCCGGCGTGGAAATGGCTATGCTGGACCATGGCTTTGACATCAAAGCCGGCAGCGGCGTAGCTGCAGCCATCGAGTATTACCGCTCAACGGCTAAATAACATTCCTTAGATTTGGCGGGTGGCCTGCTTAACCAGCCACCCGTCATTCGATCAGCTAGCTATCCTCTCCGCCCTAGCCCCCATCACTGCCCAAAACAGGCGGATATACCGCTTCCCTGTACTTTAGAACACGAGACAAGCAGCTGTGTTTTGTGCTTTAAGCACCAAAACTAACCATCTTTTGCACCATTCCACACCAAAAACACCTGATTTTTCACATCGAAAACAATTAAAACATCAGTAATTACTTAAAATAAAAGACTTTTTAAATAAAGGCATTACTATTGCTGATATTTTCTTGAGTTATCTTCTGACTCCAACGCCAAAGGAGAAAATCATGAGACACCGCCTATTGTTGTTAGCAGCACTGATCGCTCCTGCTCATGCGGAAATTCATGAACATGAGCCCACTGAAATTCACCATCAAGGATTGCTAAAAAACGCCACTCAAAATAGCTTGGCGCCAAATTCCGACTTTTTAGCACCCGGTCTATGCTGGCTACCCGGCAGCTTAACCGGCAACCATAGCGTCGACCAGATCAACACTTGCGTTATGGAAGCCATTTACACCTCAGGATTAAATCGCGGCAATACCATAGAAGCGCGCGAAATTGGCGCAATGAACTGGTCCGTGATGAACTATCCCGCCATCAGTAGCGGAGCCTGGTCATTTATCCCCGACATTGGTTACCAATTTCTAGTGGAAAAACGCGCAGATGCCCAAATCAATCAGCCATCCGTGACGGTGCTTAGTGAAAAATCCTTGTCATCTATGCCCCTCGCCACGCTAACTTGGTTCGTATTGGGCTGCATGCTGGGTTCTCTAGCATTGCTGCGCAGGAACCAAGAAAAGCTAGCTATCGTCGCCGATTAAATTTTTAGCGGGCGTTTGCACTGTTAATTTCAATTCTTTATAGTCCCATCTGCCGGTGCTTTGTTCAGCACCGGCATTGTCTGGGGCTAGTCCGCTATCTCCCGATCATCAGACGACAAAGCGTTGGGAGATGCGAATATGGCAAAAACTCTATATCAACTGTTAAACATACCCGAGTCCGCCGACGACCAACAAATCCATCGCGCATTCAAGGATATTGAACGCCATTTGCTAAAACGCGAAGACGACGCCGGCATCGATACACTGAACCGAACCCGAGAAGCATTTGTAATCCTGTCCGACGCCAATCGGCGCATCGCCTATGATCGTAAATTGGCAGCCAGCCGCTTGCCGCAGGATCTATCGCCACCTGCCGCTATCAACCGCCATCCTGCATCAACATGGTTGCAACGAGTTGCGATTGCCGCCCTGCTGCTATTTCCAATTGGCTCTTGGCTTTATCACGATCATCAGCAAACAAAACAACAAGCCGAACTAGAGCGCATCCAAAATGACAAGGCTATTGCTGCCGCCGAATTGCTAAAAAACCAGCGGGAGCAAGCGTTACGCGAAAATGAACAGATTAGCGCTCAATACCAAGACGAACAGCAAGCCAAACGCACGGAAATGGAATTAAGGCTCAGGCAACAGCAGCTGGATGACGCCAGAATACTGACCGAGCAACAGCTGCAAAACCAAGCTCGCGGCCTGGATTTAATGGAAAAACGTCTGAACACGGACGCGCGCGCGCAAGAACAAAACATCGCCGAACGCCAAGCCGAACTGCAATACCAAAAACCGGCGATGGCGATGGCCTTGCAAGAGCAAAAAGACCAACATTTGGCCCTGCAGCGGCAAAGATCCCTAAAGCAACACGATGAAAACATCGCC
Source organism: Methylomonas defluvii (assembly GCF_033949435.1). NCBI lineage: Bacteria > Pseudomonadati > Pseudomonadota > Gammaproteobacteria > Methylococcales > Methylococcaceae > Methylomonas > Methylomonas defluvii. The sequence continues at coordinate 19,708 of NZ_JAXARY010000037.1, forward strand.
AGCATCAATAGTTTGCGGGCGGCGCGCTTGAAAGCCTACGACCGTGATCACCGCAATGGCGGCATAAGCACCTCCAACCCGGCCGTCGATCCTTGATCACCCCACAACCGATTCTAACCTGAAAGTACCTGACGTTTTACGATAGGAAATCCCATGAACAAACCCAAAGTCCTGCTTAGCCGCCGGTGGCCGGCAAGTGTTGAAGCCAAAATGCAAAGCCTTTATGACGTCACGCTGAATATCGACGACCATCCCTTGAGTGCTGACGAATTTAAGGCGGCATTGCAAAATTACGATGCGGTGTGCCCCAGCGTTTGCGATTCCCTGCCGGCCGAGGTGCTGAATGTCGCGAACAAGCGCTGCAAAATCCTGGGTAATTTTGGCGTGGGTTATAACCATATCGATATTGCCGCCGCCAAACAACAGGGGCTGATCGTCACCAATACCCCGGGCGTGTTGACGCAAAGCACGGCTGATATTGCGATGACTTTGTTACTGATGTCCGCACGGCGCGGCGCGGAGGGAGACAGGTTAGTACGTGCCGGCGCATGGGCCGGCTGGTGCCCAACGCATATGATGAGCAGCGATGTCACCGGCGCCACGCTCGGACTAGTCGGCTTCGGCCGCATCGCTCAAGCCATGGCGCGCAAAGCCCATCACGGCTTTGGCATGAAAATCTTGTATCTTAAGCCCAGTCCGGCAGACCCCGCCGTCGTTGACGAACTAAACGCGGAGCGTTGCGATACGCTGGAAGCACTATTACCGCGATGCGATTACGTGTCGCTACATTGTCCGGGCGGCAACGAGACTCGGCATTTAATCAATGAAAAAACCTTGAATTTAATGAAGCCTACCGCGCATTTGATCAATACCGCGCGCGGCGATGTGGTGGACAGCAAGGCTTTGATCAAAGCCTTGCAAGAAAAACGCATCGCCGGCGCCGGTCTGGATGTTTACGAAGGCGAACCCAACATAGATCAGCGCTTTTTGACGCTGGACAACGCCACACTGCTCCCCCACTTGGGCAGCGCCACGATTGCAACGCGCACCGCGATGGGGGAAAAGGTGCTGGAAAATCTTAAGGCTTATTTCTCCGGCAAAGACATACCGGATCGTATAGCTTAGAATCAAAGTATTTATTCTCGAAAGTAAAGTATCCTCCTGGAAAGCGCCCGTGGGGCTGTTGTGAACGGCTCAAAGCGGTGCTCACAGGTAGGTTTTCCTCGTGAGTATATGAAACCATCAAATCACACTCAATTTTAGGCTGGTGCCGTCATTATCAAAATGCCATTGCCGACCTGTTGGTAGTTGAGGCAAAATCAGGTTGGCTTGGTTAAAATCATCCGTGCGAATGTCGTTAGCGGTGATTATGGTGAAACTGTTGCCTATATTAGGCATAAAGCCATTTTTCAGGCTGATGGCGATTTTGGCGCTACCAACAATATAAGCCTCGCCGTTAACGTGCAGCTTGCTGTTATTGTTCAAGCCACCAATTACAAAGTTCAGTGTACCGTCACCGAATACTGAATAACCCATTTCAGGGGTTAGCGTCAATTCACCGAAAGGTGATGTGGAATTGCCGGGCGATATACTAAAACTGGCGTTCCATAATTGTTCAGGAAACTTCAATATCGTACCTGTTCCGGTCAGAATTCCTCCCTGGAAGTCAAGTAAACGTGATCCGAAAGTACCATTTACCTTAGTTTCGCCTTCAAATTGCTTGTAACTGCCAGATTTGGTAGATATGAAATTGCATGTGCTACCCTGAGCAATCTCAAAATATCCACGATTTTCTATCTCAGGCGCCTCAGAACCCTGCGATTGGCATAGATTTACTCCATTATTGCGGTCTATTATGAATTTGCCGGTAACCTTGTTATCAATTTTGCCCCAGAATATATATGTCCAAGGCATATAGTCCTTTGCTGGGCGAAGTTGTCCACCAATTGTTCGTGGATCTAAGGCGATATTTTCACCAACAGCGTTAGTTACAGCAATGGTACCGGAGTTTTCGATCAGCGCTTGGGCTCCCTGTTTGTAACAATCAAAATATCCGCCGATAGCAATATATCCCTTGGCATAGTTGACCAATTTTTGCCCAGGACAAGTTATTTTTGACGGCAAATAAATACTTCCATAGTTTTCTAATAATAAAGGTAAGTAATCATCAGTTTCACCAATTACTAGTCCACGATTTATTATATTATCAAAGCCTGGGCTTGATAAACCAGTTATGGTTTGATTGGCTTCAATAGTATACGGTGATGCAAGAGCTTGGCTGCCGGACAATATTAAATTCGCAATTATTAGCATTGATTTTATATTGTCATTTAAATGTTTTGATTTTTTCATTAAATTTTCCTTATTTATTGATTAAGCTCAGCTCTTGATGGGGGATGCATAGTTATGACTAAATGTGCATCCACTTACAGTGGCAATTTAAAGGCTTGTGAAACTTAGGTATTGTTGGATTTCGCAACGAAACTTTTTTCTTTGCTACAAACTTGATAAATGAATAAGACGCAGATACAACTGGTCAGCAGAAGTTTGCCACTAAGTTAACGCAATATTCAGGCCTATTCCGTTATAAGTTCTTGGCTGTGCAAACTAGCTTCCTTCAAACATACTTAGAGAGCGTTGCCATCCAAATGCAAGACAACATCATCAACTTTAGGTGTGGGTAATGCCCCAAAGTGCGGCAAATGCCTTAGAGATAGAAAGGGTTACTAGCGGTGTAAATACTCAATTCCAGGTCAACAAAATTCCATCGCTTTTTACTCACTGATGATCGGTATCGGAGTGGCGTAAAAACCGTGTGTTATTGAATGGCTGATCGTGTTTTAAAATGCCGTGAAATCGCATGCAGTAGTTTACGCATAATAGCGCAGGCAACTTGTAACGGCTTCCTGCCATTGTCGACCAAGTGCTGGAAATAAGCTTGACCTAGGAGCCTGTCGGACTTTAGCGCAGTAGATCTAACCGCGACATCGGTTTGGTAAAATAAGGAGGGTCAAAAGATCAGATATACGGAGCCTGTGATGAGTCGATTCATTCCCGTCAACCG
>NZ_JAXARY010000038.1:0-22386 GCF_033949435.1 Methylomonas defluvii
GGAGCAAATCGCGATTGGCATTCAATCGGGAGAGATTGAGGTGCCTCGCTAGTTTTTGTCCCCTCGTTCAATTAGCTTAACCTAATATGTCGTCAAATTGTAGCTTCGCTCCCACTGGGCCTATTTCTGGTCTTAAAAGGCAACGCCATCCATTTTGAGGCCTGTTCTTTGACTGCGTTGTTTCCGATCCATTCCCACCTGCGACCATTGACGTGCCCGTTGTGAATATTCAAGGCATGATCATTCAACTCTTTAACATCGTTGATGACATGGCCATCACGGTTGTACCAACCAAGTTCCAGTCCGCGTTGTTGAGCAACACGCAATGAGGCCGAGAATTGCTTATCCTTGCCATCAGCGATTTCAAGCGATATGCCGCCAATATGGTCGAGCGATTTTTGCAATTGAGGGCATGCATTGGCAATGTGACAATTGATCTTCAGCTTATCGGGGTATCCACGGAGGCCAGACGCCTTTTCCCAGCCTTCCAGCAAAACGCCAGATAATGATCTTGGCTCATCGAGTAGAGAAAATGTCTGCCATTGAATTTGGGTTCCAGGGACAGTAAGCCCGTATAGAACCAGCGGCTTCAAATCGAATTTTTCCGCATCTTTTAATCGAATCGGATCGTTAACAAAAACAATACCTTTATCGGCGTGTAGAAAAACGTGTTTTGCGATTGCGACATAGAAATGGTGTTCGCGAGTGTAAGCCGTTAAAGTCATGATGATAAGTGGGCGCACACCAGCACAATGGCATCGCGAGTTAAGGGGGCTATTCTTCTTGGTTAAGCCAGGCTTTGGTTTTAAGCAATCGCTTCCAGCCCGTTTTTGGCGACCAGAGACAGAAGCTTCAATGATGCGCCTTTGGGGTGCTTCTCACCTCGCTCCCATTGGCTGACCAGGCCGGTCGTGACGTTCAAATGCCGTGCAAAAACGGCTTGGCTTGCGCGTTCACGCAACCGAAGCGCTCGGATTTCTTCTGGTTGCAAGGGGTTGATTGGCGTTAGGCACAATTCATCGAATTTGCGCATAGTACGCTTATCCATGACGCCCGCCTCATGCAGACCCTCGGCGGTTTCATGCACGGAGGCCATCAAACGGCTACGGTATTGTTTTTTCATTGCAGATTACCTCTATCAATGTCTTATTTGCCAATGCGCAGTTTAGTGCTGCTTCGTCATACTCCAGCATGACAGCCGCTAATTTCCGCAAAGCGACCAATTCATCGTCATCTATGTTGGCTTGCTCATTTTTGGCGAAACCGTGTACAAAGAACGCCAACGAACCTATGCGGAACAAGATCAGGGTGCGGAACCCGCCCGATTTGCCACCACCGCTACGGGCGACACGTTGTTTAATGACGCCGCCGCCTAAATCAGCATCCAGGAATCCCTTTTCGGCATCACTGACTGCCTTACAGAGGCTTGAATCGTCTATTCCTGATTTTTTGGCAAATCGTGTGAACGCCTTGTTTTTGAATATTCGCACGCCTGCTCTGTTGCCATTTTCGTCTTTTGAATATAGCGCTTAGTGTTATAGTTTGCAAGAAAAAGACCAAGTTGTTGACCGCGAGCCCTGTATTAATTTCGCAGCGCATAGAATACGGACTGGAGTATATTCAATGCTCCGCATCAGTTTTCTGCGCGAAGGGCTCGATAGCCTTTTTTACATTTGGCCGTGCATATCTTATTCCCGGCGACAATGGCTTCTTCCTGGGTCTCGAACCACTCCTTCCTGACTGTGCCTGGAGAACCTACCCCGCCCCATTCCTTGATCAACGACCAATCATTGAATAGACCAGGCGTTACAAACATCTGATAAAAACGATGCATGTTGTCTTTGTCATCAGCCGTTCCAAATAGACGTGGTTCATCACTTACTCCCCAGAAGAGTTGACCGACTTTTCACTTTGCGGTGATTTCAACGCCGCTTCCCGGATACGCATAATGGTTTGCCGAGTGGTTTTGAATTCCCGAGCCAACTCCGAAACGTTGCTGCCAGCGGCCAAGCGTTTGACAACTTCAGCACGCGCTTCCGCATTGAGTGCCGGCGGCCGGCCAAACTGTTTACCCGCGGCCTTCGCGCGACTAATGCCGGCTTGGGTTCGCTCAATCAGCAGGTCGCGCTCAAATTCAGCGACCGCTGCAATGACCTGCATGGTCATCTTGCCGGCAGAACTGGTCAGATCGACCCCACCTAACGCCAGACAATGAACCCGCACCCCGGAATTAGAAAGGTGCTCGACCGTGGCTCTGACATCCATGGCGTTGCGACCGAGGCGATCCAATTTGGTGACCACCAACACATCCCCCGCTTCCAGCCGCTCGATCAGTTTATTAAAACCGGGGCGTTCTTTAGCCGCTACTGAACCGCTGATGCTTTCTTCAATCAAACGATGCGGCTGAATGGCAAAACCGGCAGATTGAATTTCCAAACTTTGATTTTGGGTGGTCTGGTCTGTGGTCGACACTCGACAGTAAGCAAAGACGCGTGACATGCTCTAATTCCGTCCGAAATGGATGTACGAATTATAACATATGTACGAAATTGAAAAAGCTTACTTTAGTACACATTTTTTAAGCACTGTCCGAAACCGGTCGATTTTGGACATTTATGTCAGAAGATGACTGCACTACTTTTGTTACCATTAATATATAGGGTGTCATTTTCAGAGTCCGGCTTCAAACATCAAGCCCCCCAGACACGACCATGCCAATCCCAGACTCATTGCCCTGACCTTCTAAGGTCCAACAATGACAGACATGCACCATGCGGCTCTTTTATGCCCAACAAATAATCACGGGCAGTATAGGTGTGCGCCCAGTAATAAGAGCGAAAGCCATACGGTTTAACAACCGAGCCTTTAAAGCCAATGAAAGTCCGACAACGATAACTGCTTATCCATCGATGCATCACTTCTTTGGCCTGTTGCAATTGATTCACGTTCATCATCACTGAGCCCTCCGTTTTTAGCCACAAAATGCCTTATACCTTTTTCGGTTTTTCGGTTTTTTCCGGTTGCTGGTTTCCAATGGCCTGCATCAACTGAGCGGCCTGGATTTTCATGGCTTCCAATTGGCCTGTTAGCTTGGCAAGCTCTTCTCGGGTTTTACCCGCCTCCCCTTTGGCGCCATCTCTTTCCGCCTCAAGCTTTATCAGCTTATCGGCGACTCGCTGTAGCTCAGTGGCAGCCCTTTTTCTCTCTTCCTTATGGGACTCTTCGGCGGCTTCCGCCTTAGCCTGTACTTTAGTCAGTTCCGTTTTCACTTTATCCCGTTCTACCGCCAATTCTTGTGCCGCCCGCTTTTGATCCGCCAATGCTTGCCGGAATTGTACTTGTTCGGCAACATGCTGCTCGCCCGCTACCTTCGCGTTTTTTTCGACCGCCTCTAGCCGTTCGCGTAAGGTAGCCAGTTCAACCGCTTTAGCTTGGTCAGCCGCTAACACCTCGGCCAGACGTTTTTCCAACTCCCCTACCCTGGACCGCTCTTCCGCCAGCATAGCCTCTAACTCATCGACAGCCTGCGAAGCGTCGGCAAGTTCGCGCTCTGCCTGGGCCTGCTGTTCGCCCGCAGCCCGCAAGACATCCGCCACACGGCGCTCTTGGGTCTTGACGGCTTTGTCATTTAACTCCACGGTCAGCGCGTTGATTTTGTCCACCAAGGCCTTGGTCATGGCCGCCAAGGTTTCAGCGACCTCTACGGGCAGCTCTGCTACCGGCTCTGCATTGGTCACCGACTGACTGACATTGTGCTTATCCCAAACCTCTTTAAGTCTTTTGGGATCGCCACCGCCGGTGATTTTGCGCAATGCAAAGCCCGTTACATTCCGATTGGCCCTCACCAATGCCTCGCCGGCTTCAATAATGCGCTCATCGGTTATATCGGCGGGACGACCCACTGCGGAATCAAGCTCTTCTTTCATGACGGCCTCCATCAATTTGACTGTGTGTATAGTCTAGCACAAATCAAGAAATTAAGTAATAAAGAAATAAAGAAATAAAGAAAGTAATAAACTAAACAAGAAACAACGAAAGAAAACAACTATAATGTCGGGTGCCACAATTAATGAAAAGTGTGTCAAATTAGTGAAAAACTAATGCCATAGATAATGAAATAACCCGACAGAACTGTTCGGCTAAAGCAATCAAGCAGCCTTTCAGGGTCATGCTCGCCGGTGTTTGTTCCTAAATGCTTGAATTATTTTGGATGGCGAGTATTCTTTTAAAGAATGGTTACCCTACTCCGCTTTAAAACTTGGCTTTCTATTGTGCTGATACTCGCAGTGCTCGGTCATTTTGGCTTGGGCCATCGAGATGTATCGTCCTTTGTGCTGTGTTTTGGGGCTGATGGCCATGTCGCTGTAGAGAAGACTGGAAGCGACCAATTCGCTCGTGTCAATGCTGCCACTCGTTTCAATGATGAGACCAATGCTCTTACGAGCGATGACGGTGATCCCTGCCCATCGCCTTGCACTGACATCCCTATCGATGGCGATGACCACATTCCCTTGCAACTGACGGAGTTATTAAAATTAGCGATTGATACCGGGCTTTTGCCGGTATTTTTCCTGATTTCGCTCTTGACTCTTTATGCCAAAGTCATCATTCGGCAGCCGGCATTTTTCGACCCGCCCTTCACCGATTCCAGACTGCTCGCCCTGCGCAGCACCGTTTTACTGATTTAGCCGACTCTCCTAGCCGTAACTCACCAGATGAAGACGCAGGTTCACCTGTGTCCGTGTTGACGTTCCCTCTATGCTACGGAGAAATTTTCCATGTTCTCGAATTATGTGCGGCCACTTGGCGTTGCACTGTGTTTATTGATTACTGCCGGCTCGGTCGATGCGAGTCCGGCAGACGACACGCTATTGCCGGCACAATCAGGCGATCTGGGTGCAAACGGTTCCAGTCGGCAAGCCATTGAGGAACCGACCGGTTCCCTGGTTTTGTCTCAAGTCTTGGCTTTAGCGCTAACCCAGAACCCCGAGCTATCGGCCTTTTCCTGGGAGAGCCGAGCACAGGAAGCCGCCACCCTCCAAGCGGGTTTGTTTCCCAATCCCACCTTCAATGCCAATGCCGCGAACTTTGGTAATCAGGTCATCAAGGGCTTCGATGGCGATGTCGTCACCTTGGAACTCAGCCAATTGATCGAATTGGGCGGAAAACGCACCGCCCGCATGGAAGCGGCATCGCTGACCAAACAATTAGCCGATTGGGATTACGAAACCAAACGAGCCGATGTACTCACCCAAGTCACTCAGGCATTTATTGACGTGTTGGCCGCCCAACAGCGCTTGACGCTGACACAGCAAATTCATGAATTGGCCAATCAGACAACGGTTACGACCGCTGCGCGAGTGCAGGCAGGCAAGGTATCGCCCGTTGAAGAAACCAAGGCTAAAGTTGCTCGCGCTTCGGTGCAAATTGAGCTGATGCGAGCCCAGAAAGAACTGGAAGCCGCCCGCAAGCGCTTAGCCGCCGGCTGGGGCAGCACGACACCGCGTTTTGAGACGGTAAACGGTCATTTGGAAAGTATACAAGCACCAGCTTCCCTGGACTCATTGGCGCAACGCCTCTCCAAAAATCCCGATTTAGCCCGTTGGGTCACCGAGATCACCCAACGTCAGGCGCTTATCACGATGGAAAAATCCAAAGCTATCCCGGATGTCACCGCGACTGTAGGCGCCAGTAAATTTCTGATGCCCAATGATTACGCCTTAGTCGTTGGTTTTTCGGTGCCATTGCCGGTATTTGACCGCAATCAAGGCCGTATTCAAGAAGCCGAGCATCGTTTGACCAAAGCGGAAGACGAATTGCGCAGCGCCGAGATACGCATCGCCACGGCATTGAACACCGCCTATCAGGCCTTGGATACCGCTCATTCCGAAATCATCACCTTGCAGCAAGACATTTTGCCGGGCGCCCAAAGTGCTTATGACGCCGCTCGCGAAGGCTACCGCTTGGGAAAATTCAGTTTTATGGACGTACTGGATGCACAGCGCACCCTGTTCGGCGCCAAAAATCAGTATTTACTGGCCTTGGCCGAATATCACAAGTCCGTGGCCAACGTGGAACGTCTGGTCGGCGGCAATATGAACGCGGACAGCCAACCCGAGGTATCACCATGAACACGATTAACAAAAAACAATGGACCGCTATTGCCGCGATTGTTGTGGTCGGCCTCTTGCTCGGCCTATTGATTTTGAGCATCGACAAATCGATGCCGGAAGGCGAGGAACACGGCGAAGAAAACCATGCAGCGGCTAAAGTCGATAGCGCCGAACATGCCGATGACGCCAGGCAGGCCCAAGGCCCGCACGGCGGCACTGTTTACAGCGACGGTGACTTTAAGCTGGAAATCCTGCTCAGCGAGGAAGGTGGTGAACCGCACTTTCGCGTTTATCCGTTCAATCAGGATAAACCGCTTCAGCCCGTTGCCGATCAACTCTCCGTGCAACTAAAGCGCCCGAGCGGCGAGCAACAGCGCATCGAGTTTGCGCCTGAAAAAGCGTATTGGCAGAGTATCCAGGCTATCGATGAGCCCCATGTCTTTGAAGCGAACGTGACGGCAAGGCATGATGGTCAGACGTTTCAGTTTGCTTTCAGTAAAGAAGAAGGCAAAGTAACCTTGAGCGATCAGCAAATCGCCGAAACCGGTATCTCGATTCAGACCGCAGGTGCAGCGCACATCATAAGCTCTGTCACTCTACCGGGTGAAATTCGCTTCAATGAAGATAAGACGTCTCATGTGGTACCGCGTTTGGCCGGCGTGGTGGAGAGCATTTCCGCCAACCTGGGCCAGCAAGTCAAACAAGGCCAGGTCATCGCCGTGATTGCCAGTACGGCGTTGTCCGAGCAGCGTAGTGAATTGTTGTCGGCACAAAGGCGACTGGAGTTAGCCCGCTCTACTTTTGCGCGGGAAAAACACTTATGGGAGGACAAAATCTCGGCGGAGCAAGACTACCAACAAGCCCGGCAGGCGATGCAGGAAATGGAAATCGCCGTTCATAATGCCCAACAGAAATTGATAGCACTCGGCGCAAGTCCTACCGTGTCGGCCAGCGGCGGCTCACTCAATCGTTACGAAATTCGCGCACCGTTCGATGGCATGGTGGTCGAGAAACACATCGCCATGGGAGAAGCGGTCAAGGAAGATGCCAGCATTTTCACCATTACTGACTTGTCCTCCGTCTGGGCCGAAATTATCGTCTCGGCGAAGGATCTCAATGTCGTGCAAGTCGGCAAACAGGTCAACATCAAGGCCACGGCGTTCGATTCTTCGGCAACCGGTACGTTGTCTTATGTGGGCGCATTGATGGGCGAACAAACCCGCACCGCTACGGCACGCGTGACGCTGGACAATCCGCAGATGGCCTGGCGACCCGGATTGTTTATCACGGTCGAACTGCCTACCAAGGAAAGTGACGTGCCGGTCGCGGTGGCAGCCGATGCCATCCAGATGATCAAAAACAAGCCGACGATTTTTATTCGGGTCCCCGGCGGCTTTATTGCTCAACCGGTCACCACCGGACTGTCGGATGGCAAAGTCACCGAGATCGTGGCAGGACTCATGCCCGGTACCGAATACGCTGTCAATGGCAGCTTCGTCATTAAATCCGAGCAAGGCAAAAGCAGTGCCGAGCACTCGCATTGATCCCCAGGAGTTCGCATCATGTTTGAACGACTTATTCGTTTAGCGATCGAGCATCGCTGGCTGGTTATCCTGGCTGTACTCGGTATGGCAGGACTCGGTATCTTCAATTACTCGATTCTGCCTATCGACGCCGTGCCAGACATCACCAATGTCCAGGTACAAATTAATACGACGGCACCGGGTTATTCGCCTTTGGAAACCGAACAGCGAATCACTTACCCCATCGAAACCGTCATGGCGGGTTTGCCGCATCTGGAACAAACCCGGTCGCTTTCGCGTTACGGCTTATCGCAGGTCACGGTGATTTTCCAGGACGGCACCGATGTCTATTTCGCCCGGCAATTGGTGAACCAACGTATTCAGGAAGCCAAGGATAAACTGCCTGCCGGTATCACGCCGGCGATGGGTCCCATTTCCACCGGTCTTGGCGAAATCTATTTATGGATAGTCGAAGCCCAAGAAGGGGCCAAAAAACCGGACGGTTCGCCTTACACCGCGACCGATCTGCGTGAAATCCAGGACTGGATTATCAAACCGCAGTTGCGCAACGTGCCGGGTGTCACCGAAATCAATTCCATTGGTGGCTACGCCAAACAATATCAGGTGGCACCGATTCCGGAAAAACTGGCGTCCTATGGTCTGACCTTGCAAGACATCGTTACCGCGCTGGATCGTAACAACAATAATGTCGGTGCCGGCTACATCGAAAAGCGCGGCGAACAATATCTGATTCGTGCGCCGGGCCAAGTGCATTCGATGGAAGATATTCGCAACATTATTCTCGGTAATGTCCAGGGTGTGCCCATTCGCATTCGCGATGTCGGCGAAGTCGAAATCGGCCGAGAACTGCGCACCGGCGCTGCAACCGAAAATGGCCGAGAGATGGTATTGGGTACGGTCTTTATGCTGATCGGTCAGAATAGCCGTGCCGTCTCGCAAGCGGTCGACAAAAAGATGACGGAAATCAACCGCACGCTGCCCGAAGGGGTGCAGGCCGTGACGGTCTATGACCGAACGGTACTGGTCGATAAAGCCATCAATACGGTCAAGAAGAACTTAACCGAAGGGGCAATTCTGGTCATTGTGATTCTGTTCCTGTTCCTCGGCAATATTCGTGCGGCCATCATTACCGCAATGGTCATACCGTTATCGATGCTGTTCACCTTCACCGGCATGGTGACATACCAGGTCAGTGCCAACTTGATGAGCCTTGGGGCACTCGACTTTGGTGTGATCATCGACGGTGCGGTGGTGATTGTAGAGAACTGTGTGCGGAGGCTGGCCCATGCTCAGGAGCATCAGGGGCGTTCGCTAACACGTCGTGAACGTTTTCATGAAGTGTTTACGGCGTCGAAAGAAGCACGGCGGGCACTGTTATTTGGCCAGTTGATCATCATGGTCGTGTACTTGCCCATCTTCGCGCTGACCGGGGTGGAAGGCAAAATGTTTCATCCGATGGCGTTCACGGTGGTCATTGCCTTGGTGGGGGCCATGATATTGTCGGTGACTTTTATCCCAGCCGCCGTAGCGCTGTTTATCGGCGATAAAGTCGCTGAAAAAGAAAATGTGGTGATGCAGAGCGCTAAGCGTATCTATGCACCGGTACTGGATAGCGTCATGAGCAACAAGCCGGTGATACTCACGCTTGCGGTGGTCACGGTGATTCTGTCGGGCCTATTGGCGACGCGGATGGGTAGCGAGTTTGTGCCGAGCTTGAATGAAGGCGATTTCGCCATTCAGGCGATGCGCATTCCCGGCACCAGTTTGTCACAATCAGTCGCCATGCAGCAGCAGATTGAACAGGCTCTAAAGCAGCAGTTTCCCGAAATCGAGCGGATATTTGCACGAACCGGCACCGCCGAGATCGCATCCGACCCGATGCCGCCGAATATCTCGGATGGTTACATCATGCTCAAACCACGCGAGCAATGGCCTGAACCCGATAAATCACGCGATGATCTGCTAGCGGCGATACAAGTGGCGGCCAACAAACTACCCGGCAACCTCTACGAGTTTTCCCAGCCTATCCAGTTGCGCTTCAATGAACTGATTTCAGGCGTGCGTAGCGACGTTGCCGTTAAAGTGTTTGGTGATGATATGGATGTATTGAATGACACGGCGACTGAAATTTCGGTAGTTATGGCAGCGATTCCTGGTGCATCCGAAGTGAAAGTCGAGCAAACCACCGGCTTACCGATGCTGACGCTCAATATCGACCGGGATAAAACTTCGCGCTACGGCTTGAACGTGGGCGATGTGCAGGATGCGGTGGCTACCGCGATTGGTGGCACCGAAGCCGGCACCTTGTTTGAGGGTGACCGGCGTTTCGACATTATCGTGCGTCTGCCGGAGAACCTGCGCAGTAATCTGGATGCCATCAACCGCTTGCCAATCTCATTGCCGCGCGGGCAAAACCGAGATGGACGAACCAGCTATATCCCACTGGCCGAAGTAGCCAGCCTGGAAATGGCTCCCGGCCCTAATCAAATCAGCCGCGAGAACGGCAAACGCCGAATCGTCATCAGTGCCAACGTGCGAGGCCGCGACATCGGCTCTTTTGTTGCCGAGGCCGAACAAAAGCTGCAACAGAAAGTCAAAATTCCATCCGGTTATTGGACAAGTTGGGGCGGACAGTTCGAACAGTTGCAATCGGCGGCCCATCGCTTGCAAATTGTGGTGCCTGTGGCGTTAATCCTGGTTTTCACACTCCTGTTCATGATGTTTGGCAACGCCAAGGACGGTTTGCTGGTGTTCAGCGGCATCCCCTTTGCGTTGACCGGCGGCTTGGTCGCACTTTGGTTGCGCGATATTCCAATGTCGATTTCGGCGGCAGTCGGATTCATCGCCTTGTCGGGTGTAGCAGTACTGAACGGGCTGGTGATGATTGCCTTTATCCGTGGTTTGCGCGACGAAGGCATGTCGCTGGATAAGTCGATTGTTGAGGGTGCTCTGACACGTCTTAGGCCGGTGCTGATGACCGCACTGGTAGCCTCGTTCGGTTTCGTGCCAATGGCCATTGCCACCGGTACCGGCGCAGAGGTACAGCGCCCGCTGGCGACTGTAGTGATTGGCGGCATTCTCTCGTCAACGATGCTGACATTGTTGGTATTACCGATTCTCTACTGGTTCGCGCATCGCCAAGACCAACCAATAAGTCCCATGATACCGGGAATACCGCAGATTGATTCCAACGAGGGTTAAACGATGAGTACCTGCGAGCCATCAGAAAAAACCTGTTGTTGTCCTGGCGAGAAACCGGATAACCACCAGCCAACGCCATCAAACTTGTCGAGTGGCATCACGTTCAAAATCGAGGGACTGGATTGCGCCGAAGAGGTCGCTACATTGAAAAGCGCGATAGGCCCGCTCGTGGGGGGCAGTGACAAACTGGCCTTTGATGTTTTAAACGGGCGCATGACACTGTTGTCTGATGCCGAGCCCGTGACTGAAAAAACCATCATCAAAGCGATAGCGGCAACGGGCATGCAGGCGGCTCGTTGGCAGTCCGGTCAGACCGATGCCGATGTCAAACAACTGCACCGTTCGAAGACCGGTTATACCGTGCTTAGCGGTGTATTTATCGCGGCCGGCATGCTGATTCATATCGCCATAGCCGGCGGCTTTGTGGATATTCAAACCATTTTCAGCTCGGCCAAAAACGGCACCCTGCAATGGGACGTGGTCACTGACTATCTGCAAAGCTTACTAAATGCCCATGCTCAGCAGGCGATGCCTTTGCCTGAAAAAATAGCCTTTGGTTTAGCGGTGGCTTGCGGTGCTCGGCATGTGATCGTTAAGGCGTTTTATGCCTTGAAACGCTTCCGAGCGGATATGAATTTGCTGATGACGATTGCGGTTATTGGGGCAATGTTCATTGATGAATGGTTTGAGGCGGCAACGGTCAGTTTTCTGTTTGCGCTGTCTCTGGCGATTGAGAGTTGGAGTATTGGCCGTGCCCGGCATGCCGTTGAAGCCTTGCTGGATTTAGCGCCCTCGACGGTGACGATCAAGGATGAAACCGGCCAGGAATGCGTGGTACCAGCGGCAGAAGTCAGTATAGGCACCCGTTTCATATTAGCGCCTGGCGCTAAAATCCCCCTGGATGGCAACGTAATTGCCGGTTCCAGTTCAGTCAATCAGGCGCCGATTACCGGTGAAAGCATGCCGGTTGCCAAGCAAGTGGGTGACGAGGTGTTTGCCGGCAGTATTAATGTTGAAGGGACATTGGAAATCCGATCCACCAAGTTGGTTTCGGATACCACCTTGGCACAGATTACCCGGTTGGTCGGCGAAGCTCATGGTAAGCGAGCCGAGGTCGAACAATGGGTGGAGAAATTTGCGCGTATTTATACCCCGGCTGTGATGCTGGTGGCGTTGGCCATGTGCATCATTCCACCGGTATTTTTCGAAGGAGGCTGGAACGAATGGTTTTACCACGCCTTGGTGTTGTTGGTCATTGCCTGCCCCTGTGCATTGGTCATTTCGACACCGGTCAGTATTGTCGCGGCCTTAGCGTGTGCAGCCCGACAAGGCATTCTGATCAAAGGCGGCATTTATATTGAAACACCCGCCCATCTGAATGCGATTGCCTTTGATAAAACCGGCACACTAACCTCTGGTGAACCCGTCGTCACCGGTGTTTATCCATTCAATAGTCATACCGAAGAAGAACTGTTAAGCCGTGCCGCCGCACTGGAAGCACGAAGCAATCATCCGTTGGCAAAAGCTATTTTACGCTATACGGAACAACGCGGTATCAACGTGGCCAGCGCAGACAATGTGACGGTTCTACCGGGTAAAGGTGTCACCGGACTATTTAATGGCACGGATTTCTGGCTGGGATCGCGTCGTTATCTGTTGGAGCGTAGCCAAGAAATCCCGGAAATCAGTGAAAAAGCGATTGCCCTTGAACAAACGGGGCAAACCGTGATTGCCATCGGCAATGATCGGCATATTTGCGGCCTCATTGCCGTTGCCGACCAGCCTCGCACTGAAATCAAATCGATTTTGCAAGCGCTGAGACAAAATGGCATTCAACATTTAGCCATGTTGACCGGTGACAATCGGGTGACGGCCACTAACATCGCGACCCAAATTGGCATCGATGAGATACACGCCGAATTGTTGCCCGCCGATAAAGTGAAGATCGTCAGTCAAATGGTCGAGCAATACGGACAGGTAGCGATGATCGGGGACGGTGTCAACGATGCGCCGGCGTTGGGACGGGCCAACCTGGGAATTGCCATGGGGGTGCTAGGGTCGGATGCGGCTATCGAGATAGCCGATATTGCTCTGATGGGCGATGACCTCTCCAAGCTGCCCTGGCTGATCGGACATTCCAAAAGAACACTGGCGATTATTCGACAAAATATTACGTTTGCACTGACGATCAAGGCTGCGTTCGCCGTTTTAGCCTTTGCCGGTGTGGCTACCCTATGGGAAGCCATTGCAGCCGATATGGGCGCTTCCTTATTGGTTGTAGCCAACGGATTGAGATTACTTCATCCCAAAAATACGGCCTTTTAAGTGCTCTGAATTTATTAAAGGGCACTTTAACATCATCAAAGCGCCTAGACATTACCGTTTCAAGATACCTTTGGAGATAACCATGACATTAAAATCACTGATTCTTTTAGTTTTAGCTGAATCCTTATTATCTGCTTGTAGCTTCATGGAGCCTCACGCCATGGATACTGACCTGGCTATACAGCATGAGACATTGGCCAAACACTTCCAAGACGAGGCCAACGAATTACAGACGAAGATTGAGGAACATAAAAAATTTCTCAGCCGATTTGACTCACAACGCTATGTTTACGGTAGACATGCGAACGATCTTAAAGCACATAGCCAAGAAGTGATTGATCTTTATCAGCAGGCCGTCACTGCAAACCGGGACATGGCAGAAATGTTGCGGGAAGCGGATCATTAGTTGTAGCACTTCGCCCTCTGCCTTGTCCGTTCTTGTACTATCAAACTTATAATTTTCGGATATATATTTGGATACCTATCACCAGACAAAAGTGAAAAGTGCGCCAAGTTAGTGAAAAACTAATGACACAAATAATGAAAAAATCCGATTGGCTTTGGCTCTTAGAACCTTAACGAGGGCCATACTGCAACTGTGTTGGCTTGATCGGCTAGCCAGTTGCCCTCTAATTGGCATAACCGCAGAATTCGGAAAAAATAGTACGCTAAGGTTTCGGTGTGGATAAGTTTGGGACTTGTGCTTATCGGGTCACTAGGTGACTCATGCGCGCATGAGGGGACAGCTAGTAAAACTATCAAAGCGATACTGCAAAAACTCACCGCTCGCGATACCTTGCTCTATACTTTAAAGAATGACGCTAATGAATCTTTGGCTTGAGCCAAGTATTCATTTTTTGTGTTGATAGGGAAACTTTACGCTTGGGATTGAATCCACGCTTTATGCGCGATAGGTTTCAAGAGCATTAAACACATCAATTGATCTTAGTGGCGAAATGACCGTGGGATTTTTTCGACATCATCACTATCAGACCGTTATGGTGCTGATCATGTTGACTAGCTGGCTCTTCATGCTGGTGTCGTCAACGTGTGCGATGCCGATGCCTGCGCAAATGCAAATACCAGTGACGGACACGATGCCAGTTGGTTGTTCCGATTCGGCGCATCATGGCGCCGCAGCGACGCAACTCTCACCAAACCAAAACTGTACACTCAAGGCGTGTCCGGACTCCCAGCCTAACCCCGCGCTAAATTTCAAAATCGATAAGCCTGATCTACCCGTTTTTATCTTGTGCCTGACTTGGCTAAGTATTTATATTTTTAGCCCATTACCCTGCCTTTTTACCCGTCATAGACAACGAAGACCGACTGCCAATCCCATACCGATACGCTATCGGTTCTGTACTTTTCTGAATTAGCCATTTCTCCCAGGTAACCCGCGCCTTGTAGGCGTGATAGGGCTTCATGCTTTGGCGTGAGTCTGTGTTTCCCTTGATTGGAGAAAATAATGTACCCCTTGTTTTACCCCACACCTGTTGATCGGGTGTCGTGGCCCTATTGGGCGCTCTGCTGCTATTTACTGATTTTTATCGGCGTAGTCCATGCCGATGAAGCTTTTTTGTCCCTGGAACAGGCTGTTGAACTAGCGCAGGCCGGTAACCCTGGTATCTCCGAAATTAAAGCGCGTGCCGAAGCATTAGCCGCCATTCCATCGCAAGAGGGCGCACTGCCAGACCCGACGCTTAATTTCGATACCTTAAATGTTCCCACCAACAGTCTCAGTCTTCGCAAGGAAGATATGACCATGATGGATGTTGGTATTAGTCAGACGATTCCTTTTCCGGGCAAGTTGGCCTTGAAGGAACAAGCAGCCGAACAAGAAGCCCTGGCGGCAGCCGACTCGGTGGATGTCGCCCGTTTGCGCTTGGTTCGCGACGTCAAACAGACTTGGTGGCGCTTGTTTTATTACGATAGGGCCATCAATGTCATTGCCGAAAGCGAACAATTTTTTCAGCAATTGATCGATACGGCCCAGTCCCGTTACAAAGTCGGTCAGGGGCAACAGCAGGATGTGATGCTGGCCCAATTAGAACTCTCGAAACTCAAGGATGAAAAAATCGAGCTGATCAGCATGCGCCACAGTACCGGCATTCAGATCAACACATTGCTCAGCCGCAACTCCGATACCTTGGTAAAACTGCCTGACCAAGCCGAGATCAAAACCCCGGTCTTGGTGGTTGCGGAATTGCAGGCACAAGCCATGGAACATAGCCCACGGTTCGAGCAGCATCACAAAATGCTCGGTGCCGCCAAGACCCGCATTGAAATCGCCGAAAAGGATTTTTATCCCGATCTGACACTGGGTGCCGGTTACGCAGTCAGACAAAACACCCCATCCGGCGAATCCCGTAGCGATTTTGCTAGCGTCAAACTCAGCATCAATTTACCGATCTATGCCGAACAAAAACAGGCCAAGGCAGTCGATCAACGCAATAGTGAGTTGCTGCAGGAGCAGTACGCCTTGCAGGACGAGCACAATAAAGTCCATGGTGAAATTGCAGCCAATACCGCCCAATACCTGCACGCAAAACAGCGATTAGCATTATTCGAGCATGAAATCATTCCTCAAGCTCAGCAAGCCGTCAGTTCTTTGATGGCCGGGTACCCTGTTGGCAAGACGGACTTCAGCAACTTACTGCGAACACAGTTGAGTTTGTTTCAGTATCAAAGCCAATACTGGAAATCGTTGGTCGAAACCCAGCAATTGCTGGCGGAACTATCGAACTTAATCGGTAAGGACCTGACACATGACTAAGCAAACTATTCTGGTCAGTGTATTGACCCTGCTCATTGGAATCGCCGGCGGCTTTTGGCTGGCGGATAAGCCGCAACCCATGGAAAAGACTGTGTCGGTCGCAGAGCATAAACCACGGTTTTATCGGCATCCGATGAATCCAAAAGTGACGTCTCCGACACCGGCAAAGGATGAAATGGGCATGGATTATCTACCGGTTTATGCCGATGAAGTCTCGCAGACAACCCAGCCGAACAAAGGCCGTATTCTGTACTATCGCCATCCCATGGGGGCGGCCGATACCTCGCCTGTGCCGAAAAAGGATGAGATGGGAATGGATTATCTGCCGGTTTACGAAGGCGAGGTAACGAGTTCTAAACTCTTGACCATTAGTCCGGAAAAAATCCAAAAGCTCGGCGCCAAAACCGAGAAAGTTCAATATCGGGATTTAGTGCGTTCTATCCGTGCGCCGGGCAGTATTCAAGTTGATGAGCGTCGGTTGCATGTCATCAATGCCAAATTCGAGGGTTGGATACAACGCTTGCTAGTTAATAGCACCGGACAATCTGTCAAACGTGGACAACCACTATTGGATATTTACAGCCCCGATCTTCTGACGGCGCAGCAGGAATATCTGATTGCCAAACAAGGTGAAGGTGCATTAGAACAGGCCAGCCCGCAGGCGCTTGCCACCGCCCAGCAACTCACCCGCAATGCCTTGCAACGCCTAAAAAATTGGGACATTGGCACGGCCCAATTAAAACGCTTGCAAGAGCGCGAACTCGTGATTGAAACTTTATTGTTACCATCGCCTGTCAATGGCGTGGTCATGGAAAAGCCCGCAGTAGAAGGCATGCGTTTTATGCCGGGCGAGGTACTGTTCCAAATTGCCGATCTGAGTCGGGTGTGGCTGATGGTCGATGTATTCGAGCCCGATTTAGAGTGGATTAAATTAGGTCAAGAGGTTAGCGTCAATATCAAGGCTTACCCTGATAAATCCTTTCATGGGCAAGTCAGTTTTATCTTTCCCACGTTGAATACCGACACACGCACCGTCAAGGTCAGAGTGGACATGGACAACGCCAAAGGTTTTCTGAAACCCGGCCTGTACGGTAGCGTTGAAGTATTAGCGACTCAACAACGACACCGAGAGCTGAGTGTCCCCGATTCGGCTATTCTCGATAGTGGTACGCGGCAGGTAGCACTGGTACAGCTCGATGATGGCCGGTTCGAGCCGCGCACCGTGAAGATAGGCCATCAGGCCAACGGATTCAGCGAAGTGCTTGAGGGTTTACAGGATGGCGACAATGTCGTCACCCGCGCTAATTTCCTGATCGATGCCGAAAGCAATTTGAAATCGGCGCTGGACAGTATGAGTAGTGCTGAGGCGATGCCAAAGGCCGAATCGAATCAGGACGATTCAGTGGCCATGCCAGAACATGAGCATAGTCAACATGTGATGGAGCACTAGCCATGTTGGAACGGGTCATTGCCTGGTCGTTAAAAAATGTGTTTCTGGTGTTGATCACCACACTACTTTTAATCTGTGGCGGCATTTACGCCGTGATCAAAATTCCACTAGATGCCTTGCCAGATTTGTCCGATGCGCAAGTGATTGTCTACACGGAATACCCTGGCCAAGCACCCCAGGTGGTCGAGGATCAAGTCACTTATCCACTGACCACCGCGATGCTGAGTGTGCCAAGATCCAAAGTGGTTCGTGGTTTCTCATTTTTCGGCGCATCCTTTGTGTACGTGATCTTTGAGGATGGTACTGATATTTATTGGGCGCGTTCCAGGGTACTCGAATATTTAAACTTTGCGGCCGGGCGCTTGCCGCGTGGTGTTACACCACAACTCGGGCCCGATGCGACCGGTGTGGGCTGGGTGTATCAATATGTGTTGCTG
This sequence comes from Methylomonas defluvii, assembly GCF_033949435.1. Classification (NCBI taxonomy): domain Bacteria; kingdom Pseudomonadati; phylum Pseudomonadota; class Gammaproteobacteria; order Methylococcales; family Methylococcaceae; genus Methylomonas; species Methylomonas defluvii. The sequence continues at coordinate 17,847 of NZ_JAXARY010000038.1, forward strand.
GGGAAGGAATACTCGCTGGCTGAACTACGTACCTTGCAAGACTGGTTTGTACGCTATCAGTTAACCAAGGCACAAGGAATCGCCGAAGTGGCCAGCATCGGCGGGTTTGTTCAGCAATATCAAGTCACCGTTGATCCACATAAACTCCAGGCTTATAGCATCCCCCTAAAAACCGTGACAGAGGTGATTGCCAATGGCAACCGCGATGTGGGCGGTCGAGCCATTGAAATGACTGAAACAGAATATATGGTACGCGGTCGTGGCTATTTGCATGGTATTCATGATTTGGAACGGCTGGTATTAAAAGTCGCCAATGGCACACCCGTGTTAGTGCGGGATGTAGCCCGAGTGGAATTGGTCCCAGATGAACGTCGTGGTATTACCGAGTTGAATGGTGAGGGTGAAGTGGTATCCGGCATCGCTATTGCCCGCTACGGTCAAAACGCGCTGGAAGTGATTGATAACCTGAAACTACGCTTAAAGGAAATCACAGCGGGGCTACCAACAGGTGTGAGTATTCAAGCGGTTTATGACCGCTCGGATCTGATCCATCGGGCGATTGAAAATCTACGACACACGCTGTTGGAAGAGAGTGTGGTCGTGGCCGTGATTTGTGCAGTATTCCTGTTGCATCTGCGCAGCGCCCTCGTCGCCATTGTGATGTTGCCGGTTGGCATATTGATGGCGTTCATCGTCATGCATTTGCTGAACATGAACTCCAACATCATGAGTCTTGGCGGCATTGCCATTGCCATTGGTGCGATGGTCGATGCCGCCATCGTGATGGTCGAAAACGTGCATAAGCACCTTGAGCATGATGCGTATAAATTACCCAGACACACCATTGTATTGAATGCCTGTCGGGAAGTCGGCCCGCCCTTGTTCTTCAGCTTACTGATTATCACCGTATCCTTCTTGCCGGTATTTACCCTGGAAGCGCAAGAAGGTCGGCTATTTCAACCCTTGGCCTACACCAAAACCTTTGCCATGGCCGGCGCGGCGTTGCTATCGGTCACCTTAGTGCCGGTACTGATATTGCTATTTGTGCGCGGTCATATCCGGGCAGAACAAGATAACCCAGTCAATCGGCTGTTGCTGTGGCTGTATCGTCCGGTGATTACTTGGGTCATGCGTTTTAAAAAAACCACTGTCTTGCTGGCGATACTGGCACTGGTTGCCAGTATTTACCCTGCTATGCAATTGGGCGGTGAATTCATGCCGACCTTAAACGAAGGCACCCTGCTGTTCATGCCGCAGACCTTGCCCGGCATGTCGGTCACCAAAACCGCCGAGCTGCTGCAAACTCAGGATCGCATCATCAAAACCTTTCCCGAAGTCGAATCGGTATTCGGCAAGGCCGGTCGCGCCGCCACCGCCACCGATCCGGCGCCCTTAGAAATGTCCGAGACGGTGGTCAATCTGAAACCGGAATCGCAGTGGAGGCCGGGCATGACCGTCGACAAATTGATTACAGAAATGGATCAGGCTCTGCAAATCCCTGGCGTCAGCAATGCCTGGACCATGCCGATCAAAAATCGCATCGATATGTTGGCAACCGGTATTAGGACGCCTGTTGGCGTAAAATTGTTCGGTAACGACCTAGCTGAAATGGAACGGCTAGCCCAGCAAATCGAACAAGCCATCAAGAACGTACCCGGCACCACCAGTGCTTATGCCGAGCGGATTACCGGGGGGTATTATCTGAATATCGATCCAGATTATGACGCTTTGGCTCGCTATGGTTTGCTGGTCGGCGACATTCAAAATCTGATTTCAACCGCTATTGGCGGTGAAATGGTGACCACTATGGTTGAAGGCCGGGAACGCTTTGGCGTGATAGTGCGTTATCCCCGCGAACTCAGGAACAGTCCTAGTGCCATAGGCAATCACTTACTGGTAACGACTGCTGACGGTGCCATGATTCCTTTATCGTCGGTTGCACATTTGAGCTTATCCAAAGGACCACCGGGTATTCGTACCGAAAACTCTCTGCTCTCCGCCTATATCTTTGTCGATTTGCGGGATCGTGATATTGCCAGCTATGTTCATGATGCCAAACTCGCAGTCGAGAAAGCCGTGCAGATGCCTACCGGTTATTACATAACCTGGAGTGGGCAATTCGAGTATATGGAGCGTGCCGTTGAGCGCTTGAACATAGTCGTACCATTGACCATGCTGATCATTTTTATCCTGCTGTACCTGAACTTTGGCCGTATGACGGAAACCCTAATCGTCATGTTGTCGGTGCCGTTCGCCCTGGTAGGCGGCGTCTGGTTACTGTGGGCGTTGAACTATAACGTCAGCGTGGCAGTGGGTGTCGGCTTTATCGCACTGGCCGGGGTGGCTGCCGAAACCGGAGTGATTATGCTAATTTACCTGGATCACGCCTATCAAGCCAAAATCGAAGAATGCAGGCAACAGGGTAAGGAAATGGGGCTGAACGAACTCTACACCTGTGTAATTACAGGTGCTGCAGAACGGCTGCGGCCCAAGATGATGACAGTGGCCGCCATCATGGCAGGTCTATTACCCATCATGTGGAGTAATGGAACCGGATCGGAAGTGATGCGGCGCATTGCCGCCCCTATGGTGGGAGGGATGATCTCCTCAATGCTGCTGACGCTAATCGTAATCCCTGCAATTTATGCGCTGTTGAAAGGCCATTCGTTGAGACCACGATGAGCCCAAGCCAGTAAATTTCACATTCATAGATCCAGGAGGTTTATGACGATAAGTACAGTCCAAATGATGCATTAAACAACACCCTTTTACGAAGCAGGACGGCATTTTGATTGCTGTCTGAAGAATTTAACTTAACTGGAGAGATCTTATGAAAACCATCACTAAATTGTTGGTCGTCACGTCTTTAACGCTGGGAGTTTTATCAGGTTGCCAACAAAACCCCCATCCCATGGATATGAGCGCAGCTATCCAAAGCGCTAAAACCAAGGATGACCATGAGTCTTTGGCGACTCATTATGAACAAGCCGCAAAGGATGCCGAAGTTAAAGTGGAAGAACACAAAAAGCTTCTGCAACAGTACAAGCAGCACAGCTACCTGTACGGCAAGCAATCCGAAATGTTCCTAGAACATTGCCAATCGCTAATCAGCTCCTACCAAAAAGCAGTTGATGCCAATACAGCGATGGCTAAAATGCATCATCAAATGGCAGGTACCCAATAAACTCAGTCTTAACTATTGAAGGATTTGAGGGCATGAATATTTAATTTCGTGCCTTCAAATCAACAGTCTGAATTCTGTTGAAATTCTGCCCTTAACCAAATATGGGCGGAAGCCAGTTTTGGCCGAATTCGCTCTACCAAAATGAAGGGTGCGAAAGTTTTCAATATTAGTGGCACAAAATCCGGAATATTTCATTATTTGTGTCAAAAGCGGGTATAGCTTGTGACACAAATAATGAAAAATCACTTTAAAATCAATCGACCACTTTTCATTTTTTATGTCACCCGACATATAAAGAAAGTAATTGGAAAGGAAGAAAGTCGTGTCGGGTTGCCGGGCTATGCTGCAAAAATTTCAATGCAATAATCCTGGGGTTGGCTTAAAGTCACCCTGACATGAAAAAACTAGGCCGAAACGATCCCTGCCCTTGTGGCAGCGGTAAAAAATATAAGCAGTGCTGCTTGAAGACAGCAGACGCCCAGATTGCGCATGATCGGGCTGAAGCCGTCCCGAAAGCCATCCAGTGGCTCTTCACGAAGTATGAGCAGCCGGCCCGTGCCGAGATTGATGAAGGTTTTTTTGGTGGACTCGACGACGATGAATATGCCGAGCTTCAGGACCTACCCGAGGACTCGTATACCGGCATTATGATCAATGCCATGGAATGGCTGCTGGCAGATGGCGTGCTGACCCTCAAAGACCAGGACTATCGCGTTGCGGATTTGTTACTTGGAAAGGGTGGTCCGCTATTGTCTGCTGAACAGCGACAATGGCTTGAGCGTCTAACAGCACTACCCCTCAGGCTTTACGAAATTGTGGCGGTGGTGCCCGGCAAATGCCTGACATTAAGGGATGTGATGCTGCCCGAACGCCCGCCCGTTCTCGTCCAGGAAAAATCAGGCTCACAACAAGCTAACCGGTATGACCTGATCGCGGCACGCATCGTGCCGTTTGACGCTCATTTTGAACTGTCCGGCGCCGTTTACTCTTTCCCCCGCCAACAAAGCTGGGATTTGTTGGAAGAACTCAAAGACGAATTAGAGGGCGTCGAGCCGGATTCTGCTCTCGCCAAGGAAATCACTAGTGCCATCATCCCGTTTCACTGGCTCCAGTTATTTGTCAGGGCCTTTGAAATGCCGCCAGTGGTTGATCATGTCACGGGTGAATCGCTGCTGTTCGTGACTGATCATTACCGGGTTCTGGACTGGGACGCATTGGACCAGGCCTTGACCAGGGCAGCGGATATCGAAGGCAATCGTGATGCAGGTTGGAGCCGTATATTTGTAGGCGAAGATGGGCTGACACGGCAAAGTCTCAGTATTCATCCCAGCAAACGCCAGGATCGAATCAAAGTGT
>NZ_JAXARY010000039.1:0-20079 GCF_033949435.1 Methylomonas defluvii
TATGCATCCGTAAACATTTGTCGCGGCATAGCTCACTTGTCTTCTGATTGAAAAATCAATCAATGAGGCAGAGCCGTTCGATTTCAAGGCTATCGTTTCAAAATGGCAACAGCCCCTAGTCCACCGCTTTACAGAATCGCCGTAGCGCAAGTCGCTTCGGTGCAAAGCGCAGCAATATGCACTGAGCTGCCTAACTTCCCAAATATTCCACCGTCACTTCCGCTAATCCGTGCATACCGATCTGTTCCGCCGCGCCCTGGGACAGATCGATAAGTCGATTAGCCTTGAATGGCCCCCTGTCGTTGATCACCACATCGACAAAACGGCCGTTACGCAGATTGGTAACCCGAACTTTAGAGGGAATCGGCAGCGTTTTATGCGCCGCCGTCATGCCGCGCGGATCGAAGCGGTCGCCATTGGCCGTAAAATTACCGGATTCTGCGCCATACCAGGAAGCCAATCCCTGTGCTTTGTACCCTAGCGCGCTGTGCAGCGGGGAATAAGTTTTACCTTTGACTTTATAAGATTTGGTGTATGTGGTCTTAGTCGTACCGGTCAGCACGGCTTGATCGTCAGTGCGTTGCAGCGTCGGAACACTGGAACAGGCACTAAGTAGACTAATAAACATCAGCGGCATAACTGTATGCCATCGCCGCACGTTGAGGCTAAATCGGCTTGAAAAAACCGATACCGTGTTTAACAACATAACTGTTTCTCCGCGTGGAAGACTACTTAAACAAGCAGTCTTCAATGGATAGAGTTGAAAAATTCAGACGAGATTGCCGAGCCGGTTTATCCTGACGGATTGCTCAGTTAACTACCCGATGGCCGCGTTGGCGTAAGCAGTTGTTGTAGGCGTTTTTATAGCGGTCTTCAGATTGAATACCTTGTTTGGATGCACCACCGATACCGCCGGCAGCTGCACCGATAGCCGCGCCTTTTCCAGGGCTGCCGAGCACTGCGCCCAAAGCGGCGCCACCGGCCGCGCCAATCAGGCCGCCAACGCCGGCGCCTATCGCGGCTTCTTTCGCAGTGCCTCCGGAGGCTTGCGATGCCAATTGCTGGCACTCATGCATATCCTGATTCAAGCGGTAAGAATTTTGGTTATTGTAAGTGTCGACGGTTGGCGTCCAGCCGGTTTGCGAAGCGCAAGCCGATACCAACAGACAAGCGACAGTGACTGAAAAGACTGTTAGCTTCGTCATTATCTATTCATCCCATTGCCAATCCACGAACCGGCCGCAGCACCGATACCGGCCGCCAATGGGTCACCGCGACCCATTTCATAACCCATCGCACTACCCACCAAACCGCCAACCAAACCTTGCGGAGAACGCTGGTCGTACCCGCCGTATCTAACTGGCGGGGGTGGCGGCGGCGCGTAATAGCGCTGTTGCATGGGCACATATTCCACTACTCGCTCGGGCACATACACCCGCTCCACAGGGTAAGCAGGGTAATACTCGCGTCCATAACCGTGACCGTGATGGTGGTGCCGATGATGACGATGCTCGCCCCAATCGTCATCGGCCAAAGCCGCTGACGAAAACAACAAACCGATCAACATGATTTTTGTCACTCTGAACATATATGACTCCTTGTTGGGAAATTATTCAGTTGCGGCAAATTCTAGGGAGACTGGCTTAAAACAGAATTAAGGGCAGATTATGATCGGATTAAGAATCTCGCCGCGCCGATTAGCCCGTTAAGCAACGAAATCAGCAATTATCTGGGCATATTCTTGTCCGACCTTGAAGGCCCTGATTCGTCATTAAACAGAACGGGCGATAACTGCATTCGCGGTGGGTTGTAAAATACTTAGAGTTGTTTTTGGACCGTTTCAACTTGCGTTTGAAGTTGGAAATCTACCGATGCGTTCCACGTCAGAACAGCGAAGTCTACTCCTCCGACACCACCATCTTCCTGAACCCAAACCACTCATCCAAAACCTGGTGCACATCGTCAATGCCGACTTTGTTCAATGCGGAAAACAATTGCAAAGTCACCACAATATCCGCTTGACTCAAATCCCGCTGCACCTGCAATAAAGTAGTCTTGGCCGCGCCGAATTTCAGTTTGTCGGATTTGGTCAACAAAATGTGCAAGGGCAATTTGCGATGTTCGCACCATTCAACCATTTGCCAATCGAAATCGGTGAGTGGGTGGCGGATGTCCATGACTTGAACGATACCGCACAGGGCTTGGCGGTCGTGTAAGTAGCTTTCCATCATCTGCCGCCAATCTTTTTTGATGGCTTCCGGCACTTTGGCGTAACCATAACCGGGCAGGTCGACCAGTTTGCGTTGGGCGTCTATTTCAAAAAAATTCAGCAATTGGGTACGGCCGGGGGTTTTACTGACGCGGGCCAAGGCATTTTGTTGCACCAGCGTATTGATTGCACTGGATTTACCGGCGTTGGAGCGGCCGGCGAAAGCGATTTCCATGCCTTGGTCGGGCGGCGCATCCTTCAGTTTGGGGGCGCTGTTGATGAACTTGGCTTGGTGGTAGATGGGATTCATCACAGTCTCGCTTAGTGTTTATAAATCGGTTAGAATCCAGGCATTATAACGTCCGGCGGCTGACATCAGCTTGCTTTATATCGAATCAACCTTCCTGAGCAGGGGCCCATAATGATAAAAAAATTGCTGACTGTTTCCATCTCTTTGTTGTTGGCAACTGCCGCCGGTCATGTAAATGCGCAAGGTAATGCCAGCGCCAGCGCCGGAAAAACCAAAGCCGCCAGTTGCGCGGGCTGCCACGGCGAAGACGGTAACAGCACGATGCCGGCGTTTCCGAAATTGGCGGGACAGCATCAAACTTATTTGGTTAAGCAATTACAAGCGTTCAAGAGCGGCGCGCGCTTGGCCCCGATGATGGCGCCATTAGCAGCGGGCCTTGACGAGCAAACAATTCAAGAGCTTGCCAGTTATTATGCTGGCAACAAAATTTCCACCAATCCGGCGCCCAAACTGCCGGCGAATGACGACGACGATGCGCCGGCTAAAACCCCTGAGCAAGAAAAAGCAGAGTTGGATGCTTTAATTACGAAAGGTAGCGATTTATACCGTAACGGCAATATCAGTCGTGAAGTATCGGCTTGTGTGGCATGCCACGGCCCTTATGCTGAAGGCAATAAACCGGCCTCATTCCCGTCCTTACATTCGCAGCACGCCGATTATCTGATTAAAAGTCTGACTGATTTCAAAACCGGTGCCCGTAGCAACAACCGGGAGAACATGATGCACATGATCGCCACCAAAATGACTGACGAGGATATTAAAGCGGTTGCTTATTACATCTCCACGATGAAATAAGCCTTCGTTATCCGGCGGAGTTGCTGCTCTGCCGGATTTGATCCAGTCCTTGATTCACAAGGATTAAATTCTCTTCCTCGTTCTTGTCGCAACCTGCCTTCCTCGCTCTGAAAGCTCTCTTCCTGAAGGCCGGCGCGGAAGCGTTGCCTTGAAAACTGGACAAGGTCAGCTCCGCAACAGATTGGATTAGATTACAGAACTGCGTTTGCTTGAATGTTACGGAGTAAGGGCTTGACGAGGCGCGGACCAGTCATTGACTGGGTGAATACGTTCGATTTTTTTGTCAAATTGTTTACGCATCTGCGTGTAAACATGGTTTTTTATCGGGAATACATTATTACGGAGAACGTTGATGTTAAAAATAATCGCATTGTTGGGACTGTTGGGCTTTTCTTCGCTGGTAAATGCAGAAGGCGGTTACGAAGCCATAACGCCGGCACAGCCGGTACAAAATCCGGACAAGATCGAAGTGATCGAGTTTTTTTGGTACGGCTGCCCGCATTGCTATAGCCTGGAGCCGTCTATGGTGGAATGGCTGAAAACCAAACCCGCCAATGTTGAGTTTATCCGTCAGCCGGCGGTATTCAGCGATCTGTGGGGCAAGCATGCCAAGGCCTATTTTACGGCCGAAGCTTTAGGCATTTTGGATAAAGTCCACGCCGATCTGTTCGATGCGATTCAGAACAAGAAGCAAAAATTAGTCAGCGAAGACGAACTGGCTAAGTTTTTTGCAGATCATGGCGTTAAGGACGAGGATTTTCGCAGTGCTTTTAACTCGTTTTTGGTCGATGCCAAGCTGCGTCAAGCCGAATCTACCGGTCCTCGTTACGGTATCAGTGGCGTACCTGCGCTGATTGTCAACGGCAAATACAAAGTCACCGCTCAATCGGCCAAATCTCAAGCCAACATGTTGACCGTAGTCAATCAATTGATCGCACAAGAAAGCCAGAAAAAATAAACACCCCACTAACGAATTGCCGCACAAGGACGTGAGGGGCGAATGCTGATTGTAGGATATTCTTCACAAATTCAACGATAGTCTATAATCAAGCGACTAAGAATTTAAGAATTAGGGCACGTTTCATGGTTTTTTTTAAAAACAAGGATGAGGGTCCGGACAGGTGGAAGGAAAAATACCTCAAGCTGTTGGACGACCAGGAACACACTGAAAAACAATACAAAGCCAACGAAGAGTTGTTGTGCAAAACTATCGTCCGTTTTGCGCTGGCCGTTAAAGGCCTGAACCGGCAACTTGATCCTCACTTAAACCGTATTCGCAATTTATTAAAAAGCGGCCTGCAAAGTCAGCAATTGCAGAAAGAGCTATCGGCTTTTTCTAATGCGCTGATAATGCTGGAAGAATCGCCCGAGCCTTCGCTCATGGACGCTTCATTGCTGTTTGAGTTTCTTGGCAAACAATATCCCCAACACTCGGATCAGCTTGATGAGATTCGCGAAAAATACGAAAACCGCCTGTTCAGTAACAATCAGGCCTTTTATCTGGCACTGTTGGAACTTATAGAGGGCAACAAGCCGCTTGCCAACATGGACTTGGCCTTGGAGCTAACCGGAGCGGATGCTAAAGCCATCAATATTCAACTGGTTCGTTTGTTGGACAATGCGGAAATTCCGTTGGTTTTTGCCGAAGACGCCGAAAAGATCAAAAACCGGCTGCATGCCGATCAAGCCTTAGGGCCTATTTTTGACGATACGGTTGCATTGCTGTTGGCGATAAAAAAACATTTGGAATCCGAACAGCAGGAGATGGCGGCATTTTTGTCGAAATTGACCGAGCAATTAACCGAGTTAGGCGTAAAAGCGACCGGCGTTAACGCCGCCAACGAAATAAGGGTTAAAAAACGCAATCTGCTGGATCAGGCCGTATCCGAGCAAATTATGGAGCTACGCGAAAAGTCGGAGAACGCGACGCAGCTTGAGCCGCTGAAGCAAATTGTCAGCAGTCGATTAACCACTATCACGCAACAGATCCAAGCACACAATCTCCAGGAACAGCAGGAACGCGATAAAACCCAACGGGACATGCAGATCCTGTCGCAAAGGCTGCGGGAAATGGAGTCCGAGTCCTCTGAGTTGCGCTCGAAACTGGATCTGGCCCAACATCGCGCGACCCGCGATCCGTTGACTAATCTACCCAATCGGTTGGCGTTCGAAGATCGATTGGCGGATGAGATGGCGCGTTGCCGACGGCATAAATCGCCGATGACACTAATGGTTTGGGACGTGGATCTGTTTAAGAGCATCAACGACACTTACGGCCATAAAAGCGGGGATAAGGCCCTGATTGTGATAGCCGAATTATTACTCAAACACTGCCGGGAAACCGATTTCGTGGCGCGTTTCGGCGGCGAGGAGTTTGTGATGATATTACCCGGCGCTGATGCCAAATCCGCCTTAGTGATCGCGGAAAAGCTTCGAAAAACCCTGGAAAACAGTAGCTTCAATGCCAATGGCAACAAAGTGTCGATCACCTTATCCTGCGGAATGAGCCAATTTATCGATGGCGACACTAACGAATCGATTTTCAATCGAGCCGACTCAGGTTTGTACCGCGCCAAACAAACCGGCCGTAACCGCTGCGTTGTCGTGTAACCAAGTCTGATTCATGGCAACTGCTAACCCTTATTCCGCGCCACTCGATAACGAAAAGTTTTTATACAAGCTCGTTATTCAGCTGCTGATTTTTTGCCAAGGCAGCCACAAGTTGTTGGAGCCCCATCTTCTGGCAATAGGTGCAAAGTTGCGTAGCGGCGCTAATGCGCAGGAATTACTGCCTGAGTTGCAAGCGGTTTCCAAAACTTTGTTACACATTTCCAAGCAAGCCAAGCAGAATGTGAGCGTCGGGGAAGACGATGCTACTGAGTCACAACACAACTATTTGCTGGAGCGTTTGGATGAACTGCTTGGCGAAACTGAGGTGCCTTTACGTTTTCAGCAGCAGACGTCGCTATTAAAGCAACGGGTCAGAGCTAATCTCAGCGAGGATTCGTATAAAAAAGTCATCGACTCAGCGATTACATTGTTGCTGAACATCAAGGATTACAGTGCCTCCGAGCAGAAAGGTATCGATGTATTTCTCGGCGATTTAAGCGAGAGGCTGGACGAGCTCGGACAAGACGTAGAAACCGCTGGACAAGCTAATCGCGCATTGATTGATGATCGTGAGATTATGAACACCGAAATTCACAGGCAAGTCGGTAATCTAAAGGACTCGACACAGGCGGCTGAAGAACTCGATTTGCTAAAGAACCAGACGGCCGAACATCTTGATCGTTTGCTGGAGCGGTTACTTGAGCATAAACAAATAGAGGATGAAAGGCAGCGGGATGCGCAAGAAAAAATTGACTCAATGACGCAAAAATTACAGGAGCTGGAAACGGAGACCGAGACCCTGCGCGTTAAACTTAAAATAGAGCACGACAAAGCCCTAAGCGATTCCTTGACCGGATTGCCGAATCGTCTGGCGTATAACAATCGTGCGGAAATGGAATTGAAACGTTGGAAGCGTTATAAAGCGCCGCTAGCGCTGATCATTTGGGATATTGATTTTTTCAAGCAAATCAATGACACCTACGGCCACAAGTCCGGCGATAAAACCCTGGCTTTGGTGGCTCAGCTATTGTTGAACAACTGCCGGGAAACGGACTTCGTCGCCCGTTACGGCGGCGAGGAGTTTGTCATGCTGATGCCCAACACTAGTGCGCTTCAGGCGCTGGAAATGGCGGAAAACACCCGCAAGATGATTAAAAGCTGCGGATTTAATTCTAACGGCGAAAATATCAATCTAACCCTGAGTTGCGGTATCAGTGAGTTTATAGACGGCGACATGCATGACGATGTGTTCGTGCGGGCCGATCAGGCGCTCTATCAGTCCAAACAAGGTGGGCGCAATCGCTGTACGGTGTTCGAACGATAATCTTTACGAGTCCCCTCTTTTTTGGCGGCTCTTTTAGAACGCTGGCTATCTAGCGCAAAAAGTTAGTTTTTTAGCATCGCCTCTACAAACGCGCTCCCCACAACTGAGCAATCTGTTCGCTTACTCTCAGCCAAATAAAAATGGATAGCTAACCGACCTGAACGGTGTATTGGCAGTCAGGCAACGGTCGAATATGCCTATTGCCTCATCGCAGGAGATGATTTCCTGCTGACTGTCCAGGATATAGTGGGCTAAATTAAGGATACATTTCCAGTGGCGGCGATTGTCGATAAAGCGAAAAGCCTGAAGCAACAATTCCTGCATTTTCTCTTCCCGCTGACTTTTTGACGCGATGAAGTGATCCAGGTAACTGAGCGCCTTTTCTAGATCGCTGCAGCCACCGTAGTTATGTAAGGCATTGAAACTTATTAGATTGATATTAAAAACTTCGTCATCGCGAATGGACACGTATTTGGCTTCCGCCAAAGGCCCAACCAATAAGTTGACAACATCCGCTTCGTAAGCGCGTTGACAGGCGTGCTGCTGATTATCGTCGGATAAGTCGTTAAAGCTTTCCACGACAGCAATCGGCAAGTTTTGGATTAAGTTGCCGTCTACCACTTTCGCAAAAAAATCGTCGTAAGCATTAACGGGCCGTTTGACATGTATTTCAAAAAATACCGGAGGTAATTGTTTTTGGCGATTGCCAAGATGGATAGCCGCGGCATGACCGGCTTCATGAAAAGCTGTGCGCCAATTGAGTTCGTTAGGGTGCACGAAAGTTGACGTAGTTGAATAGTAGTTTCGTTCCATAGACAGCAACCTCATCCAGAAAAAAGATGCGGCCCAAGGGCCGCATTGAGGAAGGATATTAAAACTCTTTACCCTTTAGGAGAGGGAGCGCATACATAAGAGTTGCATACAGTTTAATGCTGGAAGCGCGTTTTGAAAATGTGACAAATTGACGCGCGGCAAACTGTCACTCAATATAACAACGACTTTTCGGGTTGAAAAACAGGTATTACGGCGTCATACCCATTAACGTAAAACTTAAGCGTCCTGTTTGCTGCGATGCTGAGTCCAGAACGGCAAGGACAGCATAAGCAAACAAACCAGCCAGCCAAGCAACTGTTGGTTATACAAGGTGTAGCTCAGCGCAAAGGGCAGGCCTTCTGAAAAGCCTGGGTGAGCTTGAATGAAATCCCGGCCATCCATAAAGGCTTTGACCTCTCCCAGTATTAGCGCGATGGCGCCAAAACTCAGTAAATAAGCCAAGAACCGATCACGGCGGCTTTGCAAGTTCCCGCCAATTAGACTGTCAAACGCCAAAACTCGGCCATTGAATTTACGCTCCTTTAGCCATAGGCAAGCAATCAAACCGATCACCCCAAAAGCCGGAATGGCAAACTGCTCGATCGGAAAGCTCAAATAGCGCCCATTCATGGCTAGTCCGTAGGTTTTATAAAGCGCCAGCAATATAAAGATTAGATAACCGGCTCTCAAGCTATTGGCCAACTTAATGCTGCCTGGTTTATCGATCAAAATATCGCTACCACGCTCAAGCAGCAGCGCGCCGAGAATCGTATTCGCGATCACCAGGGCTACGGTATAAAGCCTTTGCCAAGCGCTGTAACTGGTGTACCAGAGAAAATCGGCCAATGTCACCAGGCAAACGCTGAAGACTTGCGCCAAGGTAAAAAACGCCAACACGCGGATCAGCGAGGCTTGCTCCAGCTTTTTGGAATACCTCGCGATTGCCAACAGCCAGATCAGCGTGGCGACGGCAAAGCGGATCGGCCAATTGGGTGTTTCGTTGACCGGGCCGGTCAACGGAAATACCGGTTCGCGGTCGGCCGAGAACAAGCCCCAGTTGGCCCCCACCACGCCTTCCAGTTCACTTTTCCAAGGTTGGTTAAAGGCTTCGACGATGTTGTAATCAAAGCCGTGGCGGTTGGCAACCTGGATCATGCCGCGAATGAATTTGGCTTCGTTGACGACGCCGGGAATGGCCATGCCGCGCTGTCTGCCGGCACTGGGCCAGCCGGACTCACCTATTAATATAGGTTTGCCGGGTGCGATGCCACGGGCTTCGTCTTCCACCTGTTTGACAATTTTTTCCAGATGCTGCGAGGCATTCTCCACCGAAATGGGTTCATCTTCCCAATACGGCAGGATGTGAATGGTGATGAAGTCCACTTCGTTGATCAGTTTGGGGTACTTCATATACATCGACCAGACGTCGGCATAAGACACGGGTTGCTTGACCGCTTTCTTCACCTCGCGGATGTAGCCGATTAGCCTGTCGACATCCATATCGCCGCGCAATAGCACTTCGTTGCCGACGATCACTCGTTTCACCACGTCGGGGTTTTCATTGGCCGATTTGATCAACGCATTAACTTCATTACTGTTGTCTTTGTAACCGTAACCCAGCCAGGCGCCCTGGATCATTTTCAATCCGTGTTTGCGAGCTAACGCCGGAGTGGGTTGTTGACCACCGAGGCTGGAGTAAGTGCGGATGCTTTCCGTTTTGTCGGCCAGCAAGCGCAAATCCTCGTCAATATGCTCCGGCAGCGGGAATTTTTCTTCCAGCGGACTAAAACCCTCCCGAAAAGGTGCAAAGGACAGGCTCATCAACTTGCCGGAGGGCACGTCCGTGCCAGCGTCTTGCGACTGATTGTTCAACCAGGCAAAACTACCGTGAACTAAAAAAATGAAAATCAAACAAAGCAATACTCTGATGCTGGGCATAATCTGACTGAGTGGTCTGTTGCAAAAATGAGGCTGATTGACTGGCAATAATCGCTCGTCATGGAATTATAAGGCATTAGCCGCCTTCCAGAATTACATCGTTTGGCAGCTAAGTAATAACGGTCAGGATTGTCGCGAGTTCATTAAATATTTACTGTACTTTACCCATGGGTTCTGGTTACAGTATCTGGCTTTTCTGATATTCGGAAACCTTATTAAGGCTTCCGTCAATTCGTCTGTTTTATGAGGTTTTGTATGCATAAAAAGGTTATCCCCATTCTGTGTGGCGCCATGCTGCTTCCGGCGTCGCAATGGGCTGTGGCGGCGGTAGACAAACTACCGGCGACCAATAGCGTCAAGATGGGTGCGGCAGAGGAAGTTTGTTCCGAATTTACCGATGCCAAGTGGCGTGATGCGCAAGTGATCGACGGAGTCGAAATACAAGAATCACGGATGTGTAACCCCGATAATCCTGCTGAAATCGCTGCTTTTGTTAAAGGCACCAATAATATTTCAATGTCTACCTTAATGGAGACACAACTCGCTGCCGATGCCATTACGCTCGGCGAAGATATGGACGGCGACGGCGACCCCGACCACTATATTATCAAGCTGGAAATTGCCGAATTGAACGGCCATTCTCCGGACATGAAAGACCCCACCACCACCTTTGACATTGCCCCCGGCATTCAACCGACTTTCTGGGTATACGCACCGAAAACTCGGGATATGTCTACCTTGAGCTTGTACGAGCCGGTGGCCAATCCTTTATTGCGCGCGCCATCGCCAACTATCCGGGTCGAACAAGGCGATATTGTGTGGTTGGTGCTGGAAAACAGCCATTACTTTCCACACTCAATCCACTTGCATGGAGTGGATCATCCTTACATGGATCATAGCGGCGAAGGCAACGATGGTGTCGGTCAAACCGGCCAGATGGATGTGTTGCCCGGCCAGAGCAAAACCTATGTGATCAAACCGCGCCAACCCGGCACCATGTATTACCACTGCCACGTACAGCCACACACTCATATTCCGATGGGTTTGCAAGGTATGTTTGTGGTCGAGGAAAATCGCCCCAACAACTGGGTACAGGTTTTCAACGTCGGCAACGGACAGGTTCGCCATCCATCGGTGGCGGTCAAAGAAAAATATGCGGCCGAGTACGATCTGCACTATCAATCGGTAGATAAGGAATTGCATGAAATGGTGCGATCCGCCAATGATCCGCGGATCGTTGCCAGGCGCATGAACCAGGAATACGACATTACCGACGCTAGTCCCGATTATTTCATGCTGAATGGTCGTTCATTCCCTTACACATTGCGGGAATCACTGATCCTGATGGAAGAAAATAAAAAGGTGAAGCTGCGGATATTGAACGGTCACGAGGAAGCCTTTGCGATGCATATTCATGGCCACAAGCCTATGGTGACGCATTACGATGGTGTCGATAACGGCCCGAACTCCTATATCAAACGCGACGTACATGGCATGGTACCCGCCCAGCGTATCGATCTGGAATTAAGCGGTGTTGACGATGGCTTGAACAGTTTTGGTCAAGGCGTCTGGATGTTTCACGACCACGTCGAAAAATCCTTCACTACTAACGGTATCGGCGAGGGTGGTGACATCAGCTTAGTGGTTTACAAAGGTTTTTCCGACGAGAAAGGCATCCCCAAAGTCCATGGCATGAGCCTGGCGCCTTACTTCACCAGAGAATTCTGGCAAGGTAAATACCCGGCCTGGCAAGATTACGATGCCTGGAAGAGCTTAGGTTTGCCGGATATCAGTAATAAAAAGCAAGTAGCTTTTGTGCCGCCACCGCCTCCCCCGCTGAATACGGGCGACGCCGCTGCGAAAGCGGAAGCAGCCGGAAATCAGCCGTCTTTTATTGGGCAATTGCTGTATGGCTTGATACTAGGCGGCTTGAGTTATGTCGGCTTTGCCAATCGCCAGCGGATCATGGCGATGTTCAAAAAGTAAGCACTAACTGCTCTGCATCAGACCAACGCCGCTGTCGTGCTAAAGCCTCGACAGCGGCGTTTTGCTATAGGCTCGCGTGAAACTGCCGCATCGTGTCTTGAGTTATGACGGTGATGCAAAGCAATCTTGTATTGTTATGACCAAAGCGAATTGCGCACAATCCTGCGCCATCTAAAATCCGGCAAAATTTGCGACCTACTGTCGTTGATCTCAGTTGGCACGTCTCCCCTTCCTGTCATTTGACCGGGACCATCAGCTATTTAGTATCGGATTGATCTTGCCATTTTCCCCACGGCAAACAACTCGGCAACCCAGCCAACAACCGGACAATCACAATCCGGATTTGGGTGTTAGAATGCTCAGCCATTGATGTTAAGGGGACATTGCCGACCATAGTTTGGCGGCGTGTTCCGCAAGTAGGCGCTCGGATATCTAAGTAAAG
Source organism: Methylomonas defluvii (assembly GCF_033949435.1). Classification (NCBI taxonomy): domain Bacteria; kingdom Pseudomonadati; phylum Pseudomonadota; class Gammaproteobacteria; order Methylococcales; family Methylococcaceae; genus Methylomonas; species Methylomonas defluvii. Next base: position 12,428 of record NZ_JAXARY010000039.1, read on the forward strand.
AGGAAATTATGCGTAACTGGAAACTGTTGCCGGCGATCACTTTAGCGACCCTCGCAACTGCTATTGTGCTATATGTCGCGTTCTACTTCGTGTTTCTCGATTTTTTCGTGGATTTATGGTGGTTCCGTTCGCTGGAATTCGAAGCTTACTTTTGGTTGAAATTACTCTACCGATTTATTTTCTCCGGTGCGGTTACTGCGTTTTTCTTTGCTGTTTTTTTATTTCACTTCTGGATTGCCTCTCGCTACCTGGGCCTGAACCCGCCCGATGAAATATTGATGGACGATTCCAAGCGTCGGCGTTTTCAACGCTTTGCCGATGTGTTTATGAGTGGTTCGGCTCGTATCTATACTCCCATTTCACTGCTACTCGCCGTAGTTATTGCTGTGCCGTTCTATTTGCAATGGGAGCAGGCGCTGCTGTTTTTCTTCGGCAGCGCATCGGGCATCGTCGATCCGGTATATGGTAACGACGTCAGCTTCTACATGTTTTCCTATCCGATTTACATGCTGATTCAGAAGGAGTTGTTAACCACAGCGGTTATTGTGTTTTTGGCGACCGGCGTGCTGTATTGGATGGAGCATGAATTTGTCCCCAATCAAAGCAAGGAATTTCCACTGGGTGCGAAGATCCATTTGACGGTGCTGTTTGCATTTGTGGTGTTGTTTGTGGTCTGGGGTTTTTTACTGGAACGCTTCGCCTTGTTATATTCAGGGGGTAACGAACCGGTGTTTTTTGGCCCCGGTTTTGTCGAATTGCGTTACAAGTTGCCAATGATTTGGCTTGAGGTCTTGTTCTTTTTGGCCATTGCCATATCGGTAGTTTTTTACGCGCTGTCGGAGAGGCATCGCAGTAAAACGCCGATTATCGTTGCCTCATTGGGGTTTTTAGCCGTTTGGGGCCTGCAAGGCTCTCACACCCTACCTGAGTTGATTGAAAAATTTATCGTCAAACCTAATTTTACCCGCACCGAAGGTGATTCGATTCGGCATAACATTGATGCCACCATGGCGGCATTCGATTTAAACAATATTAAAACCGTCGATTTCCAGGTCAATCTGGACGCCACCAAAGATATAGAAGCTTGGTCAACCAAAAAACATTTCGAAAATATTCCGGTATGGGATCGCGAATTTCTGATTGACAGCTATATGCAGTTACAAGGCATTCGGCCTTATTATGGCTTTCCGACTGTCGATGAAGACCGTTATTTTATTAACGGACATCATCAACAGGTCAATCTGGCAGCCCGTGAAGTCAATATCGATAAATTACCCAAGGAGGCGCAAAACTGGGAAAACACCCATTTGCGCTATACCCATGGCTACGGCGCGGTCATCTCGCCGGCCGCTCAGGATGCCGGCATTCCTATCGTTTGGTACTTGCGCGATTTGAACATGACTTCGGATGTTGGGTTTTCCGTGAAGTACCCCGACATTTATTACGGTCAGGAAAAATATCGCTACGCGATAGTACCGAACAACTTGGCTGTGACCGACATTTCCGGCTCTGCGCCAGGCGAATCGCTGGATTATCAGGGTATCTCCGGCATACCGATCCCGTCGCTGTTCAGAAAAATGTTGTTCGCGTTTTACCTGAAAGACGAAAAAATATTCTTCTCGCCAAACATATCCGCGCAAAGCAAGTTATTGTTGCGTCGTAATATCGACGAGCGAATCACCGCGCTGACACCGTTTTTACACCTGGATAAAGATCCGTATTTGGTTGTTGACAAGGATCGCTTCTATTGGATACAGGACGCCTATACCTTATCCAATTATTACCCTGTCTCCAAACCGGCAGCTGACGATTATCTGGACGGCCAGCACAAGTTCAATTACATCCGTAATTCGGTCAAAATTGTGGTCGATGCCTATGACGGCAGCGTCGATTACTATATTTCCGACCCAAAAGATCCGATCATCAACGCTTACAACCGCGCGTATCCCGGCGTTTTCAAAAATTTGCGGGAAATGCCCGACGAGCTAATGCAGCATCTGCGTTATCCGCGCGACTTGTACTATATGCAAATGAAAATTTACGCTAAATATCATCAAAACAGCCCGGAGTTGTTTTATGAGCAGGCGGAAACCTGGCAGTTCGCTTCCGTGGATGGCCAGCCGGTATTACCGTATTTCATTACGATGGACTTTGATCGTTGTAACGATTTGGAGGAGTTTGTGATGATTAATCCGATGACCCCGATCCATAGGGACAATTTAAGCATGGTGGGAATTGCCGGCACAGTTGACGAAAAAAGCTGCGACCACAGTTACAAGCCGGGTATCACTATTTTCAAATTCCCGAAGGCTGTACAGGTTAACGGACCGTCGCAGGTCAATGCGCTGATCGATCAAAACCCGGAAATTGCCTCGCAGTTTACCCTATGGAATCAACAAGGCTCGGAAGTTAAAAAAGGCCGGATGGTGATATTGACGATGGGTAATTCGATTTTATATGTACAGCCTATTTATATGCTGGCGACCAAAACCAAGATGCCTGAACTGGCACGAGTAATTGTTTCGATAGGCAATCAGGTGGTGATGGACAAAACCCTGCAGGCGGCCTTCAGTCGTTTGAAGGATTTGTTTATTAAAGGCGCAGCTGGGCCTGTTTCAGGCGTTTCGGCAGCTGAAAGCAAATAGGCTATCGGAGCTTTTCAGGGGCAATATCTGCGCATCAATGCAGCAGCATGGAGCACAGCCGGTCTTCCAGCTCCATGCGTTCCGCCAGCCGTTCGCCAAGCATGGATAAATCCTGAGCCAAATTCGCGGTATTAAATTTACGCCTGCCATCGTCGTAAGTGTCGCTGAAAGTAACGGCCGACGCGGTAATGCTGGAGAATGCCGGATATATCTTTTCCGCGTGAGACAACGCTGAAGTTTGATGCTGCTTTTCGGCTATTAGATGTTCGTAGATGCTGAAGTGACCAAAGGATATGTAATCTATCAGCAGTTGCGAAAACTCAGACAACATTGGCCTGATTGCGTTCTCGCTGGAGAATGGCTTCATTTCGGCGAGTTGACAATACAAAGCCCAGACGGCAGAGCGCTCCTCCTGCAATGCTGTCACCAGGTGTAAGTTATTTGAACTGGTGTTGTTAGCTACGGAATTCATTTCAGTCACGGCACGTCTCCCTTTGAAAATTGACGAATCTTAAATTTATGTGAATTATCATGAATATTCAACAATTGATTAAAATATAAGGGAATTTTCTTAAAAACTGTGATTGACTTTGCACCATCAACTTTTATCTTTGTCGCTTTGCCCTGTGAAGCCAAACCGTTAATTCAGGCATGGCGACTAAAAAAACTACCACAAAAGCAGCCCTTTGCGATTTACAAAAACGCCGACATCGTTTTGGTGATTAGCGGTGTTGGCAAAATAGCGATGGCTGGCGCGGTGGCTTATACGCTGGCGCAATTTCCCGAGGCAACCCAACCTATCCTGCTCAATTTCGGCATCGCCGGACATCGCCACCAGGCGCTAGGCAGTTGCTTTTTGGCCGATAAAATCACCGACGCCGAAACCCAACGCCGTTTTTATCCGCAACTGGCTTTCGATGCCCTTTGCCCCACCACCCTGCCGCTAATTACCTTATCCAGCGCCGATGTCGAGTACAACGACGAGAATCTGCGCGATATGGAGGCTGCGGCGTTTTACGAAATAGCCGTTAAATTCAGTTCCAGCGAATTGATTCACTGTTTAAAAGTGGTTTCGGATAATGCCGAATCGGCACTGGAGAAAATCAATGAGGAGTTGGTGATGGCTTGGGTGCAGGCGCGTATTGCTGACGTCGAAGGTATGATCGCCGTGCTGACTACACTCAGAGGATCGCTGCCAACATCGGAAAGTGAGCTATACAAACAGCTGCTTGAACAGTTTCATTTCACGGCGACCAACGCCGCTAAATTGCACACACTGCTAAATCGTTGGCAAGCATTAAACCACGCGACCACGCTCAATTTAGCTGGGACAAAGTTTGAAAATTCGAGGGCGTTATTAGCTTGGTTGGAAACCCAGCTAGAGAAGCATCAGTATTATTTGTAACTATTGCAGGAGTGGTGACGAGCGGGGAGGAATGAAAAAATACGGGGTGCCCCGAAAGACACCCCGGGACAGAATTAAAGCATTTTTTTCAAAGCTTCAACGCCTTCTTTGCCGGCAGCTAAATGTTGTTTGGCTTCTTGCAAGTTAGCGGCTTTAGCGGCAGTAATGGCTGCTTTCAAATGGCCTCTAGCTTTATCGGCATATCTGGCAACCTTGTCGTTTGCGTTCAGTTCTTTGATAAAACCAGCCGCTTTTTGGATCAAATCGACAACGGCAGCATCTTCAGCACCATTGTTGATTGCTGCCTCGGCAGCTGTAATACGCGCTACAACTTCATTGATTACATCGGTAGGTTTGTAAGCAGTTCTACCTGGATCAGATTCAGCAACGGCAGCTGTTGAAAAAGAACCCATGGCAGCAGCTAAAGAGAACGCGATAACAGCACTTTTTAAAATTTTCATGTATTGAACCTCACAGTTATTTTTATAAGAACATATAGCTGCTAACCCAACCGCTTTAACCACTACATGTTGGGCCGGGATAATAGCACAGTTCATTCTGTTTGCTAGCCTGTTTATAGCGGTTTTTATGGTTTTTTCGGTGACGAAAAAATGCCGCTGCGGCCTTATTCGACGCTGACTAGCAGCTTGTCCAGCCATGCGCTGGGCAGCAGCCGTTTCAACCAGGCAAACAAATGCGTGGGCACCGTCACCCGGTAGCGAATTTTCGGCCGATTCGACTCCAATGCATGCGCCACTTTTTCAGCGACTGCACTAGCCGGTAACGTGAAAGGTGCCGCCGGGCCGGGCTTTTGCAGCCGGGCTTCCATGGCTTTGTAGGTGTCTTTGTGAAAACTATGCTCGGCATCGATATGCTTTTTATATAAAGCAAAGGCATTTTCCCGGAAACGGCTTGCTATCGGTCCCGGTTCGATCAACACAATATGAATACCGGTACCACGCAATTCCAAGCGCAAGGTATCCGCCAAGCCTTCCAATGCGAATTTGCTGGCGTTATAGGCGCCGCGAAACTTCATCGCCACAAACCCCAGTACCGAGCTGTTATAGATTACCCGGCCATGGCCCTGTTTGCGCATCAGCGGTAATAGCAGATTGGTCAATTCGTGGGTGCCGAACAGATTGGTTTCGAATTGGTGGCGCAGCACATCCCTGCTCAAATCTTCCACGGCGCCGGGCTGGCCGAAGGCGCCGTTATTGAACAGTGCATCGATCTTGCCGTCGGTCAGCTCTATTAACTCGATCACCGCTTGGCGAATGCTCGGCGAATCCGCCAAATCAAGTTGCAGACATTCGAAGCCGTCACCACGCAAACGCTCTACATCCTCAGGCTTACGCGCGGAGCAAATCACCCGATGGCCGCGCTGCTGCAAAAACAGCGCAGTGTGATAACCGATGCCGGAAGAGCAGCCGGTGATAAACAGCGTTTTGCCGACAATCATGGTTGAACGAGATCAGCCTCGTTGAACAAAAAGGTTTTGCCGCTGCTGCAATTAATCAGAAAATTTAGCTGGTCCGGTTTGCTCTTCCCAGTGAGCTCATCGGTTTCAATTCGCTGACATTCTCCGCTGGCTAAGGCTTTTTGTGCGGCCAGCCTGCGGAATTTTTCGACCTCCGGCAGGCGCGTTTCGAAGGGTTTGACTTGCGCGGGTAGTTTTTCCGGGTCGTAGGGTGGGATGGCGAATGCGGAAAACTGCATGGGGTTTTGCTTAATTAGCGTCTGTGTCATTTCACTCTGAACTCGGGCATCTTGTTTATTTTTGGCGATGGCGTCGAGTTTGGCCTGTTGCTCGGCCTGTTCCTGCGCAGACTGTTGTTTTTTTAATTCGGCTTCTGCGGCTTGCTGCCTTTCCAGCGCATTTAAATCAACACTGCTGCCGGTTTTGGTATTCATCTGCACCGCTTTGTGCTCCACCGTGCAGGGTGACGATTGATAATTCGTGTGGCCGCTGGCATCAGTGCATTTAAATACCCCAGCCCAACTATCCGCGGACAGGCACAGGGCAAAAACGAAGAACAGATTTTTCATTGGATTCCTGTTGATTAAACGCCGAAGCAAAACTATTACTCAGCTCGCGATCAGTGTAAATAAATTTTTTCTATTGCCCAGTGCCAGCCTGGCATCACGCAAAAAATCGGTGGTTTTTGCCGGCCATTAATTTCCGGAAGTAAGCTCGACGGCGAAGTGTATCAGTCTTTTCAGCAATATCCAGCCGCTTAAAACGCAGATGCAGCCATGTACGCCGCGAAAGCACTTGAGCGAAATACCCGCTGCTTTTTCTCGAAGTCCTTGGGCGATAAAGCCCCCCCTTATCTCAAACTGAACACGCAGACAGCTAAAGGCATACAGCGCCGGGAGCTTATCTGGCATGTACAAAACCGTGTAGCTGGCTGGTAGCCGTGCAGCTCTTCTCATAGTGATCGACCAGCCATTTTGCCGCACCTCTAAAGCTCTCTGCTGCCTCCATCACGACTCATGAAACACCGCCATGACAGTCGTATTCATCAAGCCGGCAAGTTATACTGCCCGCCAATTTTCGACCTAAGAGCGCTATGCAACCCTACCTGGATCTTCTCGCCGACATCATGAATAACGGCATCGACAAAAGCGACCGCACCGGCACCGGTACTCGCTCATTGTTTGGCCGGCAGATGCGGTACAAGCTAGCGGACGGCTTTCCGTTGCTGACGACCAAGAAGCTACATTTCAAATCCATTGCGTATGAATTGTTGTGGTTTTTACGCGGCGATACCAATATCCAATATTTGAACGATCACGGCGTAACGATTTGGGATGAGTGGGCCACGCCAGACGGCGAGCTGGGGCCTGTATATGGTGCGCAATGGCGTAACTGGCTGGGGCCGAATGGAGAGAGTTACGATCAGATGCAGATTTTGTTGGACGGTTTAAAAAATAAACCGGATTCGCGCCGACACATCGTCAGCGGCTGGAATGTGGCATGTTTGCCGGATGAAACCGTTGGTCCGCGCGAGAATGCCGCCGCCGGGCGAATGGCCCTGCCACCGTGCCATGTGTTGTATCAGTTCTATGTCGCTAACGGCAAATTGTCCTGCATGATGACGCAGCGCAGTGCCGATTGCTTTTTAGGGGTGCCTTACAATCAAGCCAGTGTGGCCTTGTTAACGCATATGCTGGCACAGCAATGCGACTTAGAAGTCGGTGAGTTAATCATGTCGTTCGGTGACGTGCATATCTATCGCAACCATTTTGAGCAAGTTGCATTGCAACTTAGCCGGCAGCCCTTGGCGCCGCCGCGGCTGCAATTAAAACGCCGGCCGGAATCGCTATTCTCGTATGAATTTGCCGACTTTGAACTGCTGGGTTATCAGGCACATCGACATATCGCCGGTGCGGTTTCAGTTTAGGGAAGTAGATAGAGACGCTGAATTTGCGTCTCTACCTATTTGATCGCAAATGGATCTATTGATTAGCGGTTAAGAATCTAGGGGCTGTTGCCATTTTGTCATAATCCCTTTGAAAATCGATTGGCGAGCCATATTGATTGAGTTTTCAATCAAACGATAACTAGCGAATGCCACGCCAACTGCTTACAGATACCCACT